>CAYQQT010000195.1:0-7022 GCA_964419375.1 uncultured bacterium | reverse complement strand
TTCGCGCACGCGACGGCCGGCCGCGGCGCGAAGACGGTGATCACGCCGAACGCGTCTTAGGAGGCGACGACGCGGCCGTCCACCGCCGCCGTCGGGGCGCTGTTCTACGCCCCCGGGCCGCGCTCCATCGAATAGGGCTGCCAGCGCCGCAGCTTGGTCTTCTCCAGCGTGGCGGGATTCACGCAGCTCCGCGGCCAGCGGCCGCTGAGCACGAGCGCGATCTCCTGGCCCACGCGGCGGCGGCGGACGGGGTCGAAGCGGGAGGAGGCGGAGGCGATGTGCGGCGTGAGGATGACGTTGTCCATCTTGAGGAGGGGATTGGTGGCCGCGGGCGGCTCCTGCTCGAGCACGTCGAGGCCGGCGGCGGCGATCCAGCCCTCCTGGAGCGCCTTGATGAGGGCGGGCTCGTCCGTGGTGGGGCCGCGCCCGGTGCTGATGTAGAGGGCCTCGGGCTTCATGGACCGGAAATGGTGCTCCTGCATGAGGTGGTAGGCATCCGCCGTCGAGGGCGCGTGCATGGACACGATATCGGAGCGTTGTAGAAGTTCAGTGAGGTTTACCGGCTCCACGCCGTACTGGCTCATCACCAGCTCTTCGACGTAGGGATCGTAGGCGAGCAGGTGCAGGCCGAAGGCGCGCGCCCGCACCGCCACCGCGCGCGCCACGTGGCCGAAGGCGATGAAGCCGAGCGTCTGGCCCATCAGGCGCGGGAACTCCGAGAGCAGCGGCCGGCCTTCCGCCCACCGTCCTTCCCGCACCAGCTTGTCCATCGTCACGAGCCGACGATAGGTGGCCAGGATCAGCATCATGGTGTGGTCGGCCACTTCCTCGATGAACGTATCGGGCACGTTGGTGACGGGGATGGCGCGCGCGGTGGCGGCGTCGACGTCGACGGTGTCCACGCCCACGCTGCCGAGGGCGATCACCTTGCACCGCTCGAGGCCGTCGATGATGGGCTTCGTGATGCGCCGTCCCTTGGCGTAGAGGGCGTCGGCGTCGCGTGCGGCCGCGATGAACTCCTCCTCGCTCTTGGCCGCCACCTCGACGATGTCCGCGTCGATCGGTCCGAGCGCTTCCAACTCCCACTTGTAGCCCACGCCCCGCATCCCGCCCGCCGGTGTCACCACCTTGAACTTCGCCATACGCGCCTCCTCGATGCCGTCTGGTTGGAAAGGACAGTATAGTAACGGACCATGCCCGTTCCCGTGGGTCTCAATGTGTGGTCCCGGCTCGTCGAGGAGCTCTTTCCGTACCTGGACCAGACCGCGGCCCCGTTCGACTCACTCTGGTTCCCCGACCACGTGCAGTACGACGGGCACAACGTCGCGGAGGGCTGGAGCCTGCTCGCCTACGCGCTCGCCCGGTACCCGGACAAGCTGTGCGGCCACGAGGTGCTCTGCAACAGCTTCCGCAATCCCGCCCTGCTCGCGAAGATGGTCGCCACCACGCAGGCCTTTTCGGGAGGCCGGGTCGTGCTCGGGATCGGCGCCGGGTGGAACGAGCAGGAGTACCGGGCGTATGGCTGGCCCTTTCCGCCCACGAAGGTGCGCATCGCCCAGCTCGCGGAAGCGATCGAGCTCATCCGGCGCATGTGGACGCAGGCGCCCGCGAGCTACAAGGGCGTCCACTACGAGATCGCCGACGCATACTGCGAGCCCCGGCCCCAGCCCATCCCGCCTGTCATGGTGGGCGGCTCGGGCGAGACGTACCTGCTGCGCGTGGTGGCGCAGCATGCCGACTGGTGGAACTACAGCTTCCGCGACCGGGCGACGTACGCCCACAAGCAGGAAGTGCTGAAGCGTCACTGCCGGGAGGTCGGCCGTGATTACGCGGCGATCAAGCAGGTGATTCGCGTCGGCATTCTCATCGCGGAGACGGAAACCGAGCTGAAGCGGCTGCAGGCGCTGCCTGACGTGCGGCCCATGGAAGCGGGACGGCTGGTCGGCACGCCCGCGCAGGTGACCGAGGCGCTGGCGCAGGTGGTCGCGCAGGGCGCGCACCGGCTCACCGTGCACTTCGCGGACGCCCCTCGTCCCGACGGCACACAACTCTTCGCGGCCACCGTGCTGCCTCATGTGTCGTCGAATGCTCTTACGTGGAGGACCTCATGACAACCAGCCAGAGTGACAAGGCCGATCGCTTCCGCGCGTTGCACCAGGGGGCGCGCGCCTTCGTGATTCCCAACCCGTGGGACGCCGGCTCCGCCCGCATCCTCGCCGGGCTCGGGTTCGAGGCCCTCGCCACTTCCAGCGGCGCCTCCGCCGGCATCCTCGGCCGGCGCGACGGCAAGGTGACGCGCGAGGAGGCGCTGGCCCAGGCGCGCGCCATCGTGGCCGCCACCGACCTGCCCGTATCGGCCGACCTGGAGAAGGGCTTCGGCGACGCGCCCGCGGCGGCCGCGGAGACCATCCGGCTCGCCGGTGAAGTGGGGCTGGTGGGCGGCTCGATCGAAGACGCCACCGGTGACAAGGACAAGCCGCTCTACGACATCGGCCACGCCACGGAGCGGGTGGCGGCGGCGGTGCAGGCGGGGCGTGCGCTGCCGTTCGCCTTCACGCTGACCGCGCGCGCGGAGAATTTCCTGCGCGGCAACCCGAATCTCGACGACACGATCAAGCGGCTGCAGGCCTTCGAGAAGGCGGGCGCCGACGTGCTCTTCGCGCCCGGCCTGCCGGACCTCGCAGCCGTGCGTGCCGTGTGCTCGGCGGTTTCCAAGCCGGTCAACTTCATGGTGGGCATCCGGGGCAAGTCGTTCACGGTGGCCGAGCTGGAGGCGGCCGGGGTCAAACGGATCAGCCTCGCCACCTCGCTCTACCGCGCCGCGATGAACGGGCTGCTCGACGCCGCCCGCGAGGTCAAGGACAAGGGCACCTTCGACTACCTCGACCGCTCCCTGACCACGCAGGAGCTGAACGGCTTCATGCACGGATGAGGCGCTAACGGCTCTCGCCGCAGTACAGCGTCTGCCCTTGGTCGTCCTTGATGGAGAACTCGCGTGTTCCCCAGGGGAGTCGCCCAAAGGTTTAGGTTTGACCGACGACCTTAACCACGTGCATAATTTCACCAAACGGTGAATGTCGCGACGATGGCCTGCGGCGGTCCTTGCCAGAATCCGCGAGTTGGCGGCTCAGCGGAAGGTGCGCTTCACGATAAAGGCACTCCAAGAGCTGGCGGCCCTCGGTATGGGACTTGATGAGGAAGATGCCTGCGACGTGCTGGCGAACCTCGCCCCGACCGATCTCGTGGAGCGCCTCGTCTCGAAGAAGACCGGCGAATGGATGTACGTGTTCAAGCCGTCCGTCGGCGGAGTCGTCATCTACGTGAAGGTCGTCCTTCGCGCCGATTGTGTTGCCATCTCGTTTCACGAAGAAGAGGATCACAGCGATGAAGACGATTAGTAAGTCCGCATCGGGAATGAAGCGAGGTTCGGTGTTGCCTGACGATGCCTGCCCGGAGTGTGGCACCCCGATGAGGGAGAAGAAGGGCAGGCTAAAACTTACGGTGAACGGCGAGGAGATTGCCGTTACCGCGTCGCCGCACCTCAGCTGTCCGAAGTGCCACGAAGTCGTCTTGCGATTCGATGACGCGAGAAAGCTTCGACAGCGAGCTCTGGAGATCTACCGACGAAAGTACGGGCTTCTGTCTGCCGATGAGATCCGCTCGATCCGTGAGCGCTTCCGTCTCACACAGGCTGAGCTGGCGCGACTGCTGCGTCTTGGGGCGAACACAATCTCGCGCTGGGAGGCAGCCCGGAACGTCCAGACGGCAGCCATGGACATGCTTCTTCGCATGATTCGCGACCTGCCGGGAAGCCTCGATTATCTGCGAAAGTACGCCGCGTAACGGGTTCACGGCCGACGTGCAAGGGATCGCGGGGTTGATGGATGACGGAAGGCCTGACGATTCAGCCCGGATTTCTCAGGGGTCAGCGGCAGTGCTGTCTCACGCTACAGCCTGTTTGCGGCGCCGCTCATGGTGCTCAACACGCTAGGCGGCATCATGTCGGGTGTCTGGCTCATCATCTTGGGGGAGTGGTGGGCCTTGGGCTACGGCTTTGCGTCTTCGCCATGTGAGCGGCAAGCGCCGCGGGTTACTCGGGGAGGGAGGTCAGCCTCCACAATGCGAGTCGCTTGTCGCGGTAGATGTCGGCCGAGTGCGTGCACCGTTCGTCGACAAGCGCGAGCGGTAGTGGAAACTCGAAGGACGGCGCCTGCATGTTCAACGCGCGCCATGCTCCCGTGCGGACATCGATGTTTCGACGGACGCCGATGAACGTCGTCGTGAGCAGATACGTGGACCCGCTGCGCTTGAAGTTCTCGAGCGCTGCGCGAAGACCGTCCGCATCCAGTTGAAGTCGCCGCACGGCGCGTCGACGACACTCGAGACGTCGAAGGCGCTGAGGAGCCGCAGGACATCGGCGCCGACGGCTGCGGCACGGGCGATGGTGGAGCCGGGACCCGATGCGCTTTCGCCGCCGCCCCACTCGCGCCGCCGGTACACCCGGGTGAAGATCGCGCGGTGACGGGCGGAGGAGCTGCGACGTCGCCACCCGAGCTTCCACAGCACAGCGTCGATGACCTCGCGTCGCTGCGACAGATGCGCCATCCACGGCCTATCGTAGCGGTCCACCCGGCGGTGCGCCCGCCGCCGTGATCACAGGTCCGCGTCCGCCACCGCGCTTCATCAGGGTGTTCGAGGGACGATCGGGATCGAGCACTTTCCGGGCGGTCTCGACGCCGGCGACGGGAAGCCTGGCGGGGTCGAGCAGCCCGACCTGCCCGAGCACCGAGGCCTGGTCCCAGTGGATGCGCTCGGAGACGATCTTGCCGTCTTTCATCTCCACGACCACGAGGTGCGCCTCCCACACCGTGAGCATCGCGTGCTCGTCCATCCGGATCCTCCTGTGGAGAAGACTGGTCCATACACGACGGCGTGGTCAAGGCCTGCCGCTGCTAGACTTCGAAGGCGACAGGGAGGTCACCGGTGGAGGCTGATCGCTGGAGCGGCGCGAACCCCGTACGGTACCCCGATCCCGCCGTGCAGGTGCTCGACGCGGCCTTCGAGCAGTATCGGCTGCGCCTGGCGTCGGTGGAGCGGCTGGCCACCGGGTTTCGCTGGGCGGAAGGGCCGGTCTGGTTCGGCGACGGCCGCTTCCTGCTGTGGAGCGACATCCCCAACAACCGGGTCATGAAGTGGGAAGAGGAGACGGGTGCCGTGAGTGTGTTCCGCAAGCCGTCGAACAACACCAACGGCAACACGCGCGACCGCCAGGGGCGCCTCGTCTCGTGCGAGCACGACGCGCGGCGTGTGACGCGCACGGAGTACGACGGCACCCTCACCGTGCTTGCGGACCGCTTCCTCGGCAAGCCGCTGAACTCGCCCAACGACGTGGTGTGCAAGTCGGACGGCTCCATCTGGTTCACCGATCCGCCCTTCGGCATTCTCGGCCACTACGAGGGCCACACGGCCGCGCCCGAGCTGCCCACGAGCGTGTACCGCGTCGACGGCACCACCGGCGAGATGACGGTGGTGACGGATGAGGTCAACCGGCCCAACGGCCTGTGCTTCTCGCCCGACGAGTCGACGCTGTACGTCGTCGAGAGCGGCGTGGTGCCGCGCGTCATCCGCGCCTTCACCGTAGCGGGCGGCGGCACGCGTCTGGCCGGCGGCCACGTGTTCGTGAATGCCGGGCTCGGCGTCCCCGACGGCATCCGGTGCGACACCGATGGCAATCTCTGGTGCGGCTGGGGCGGCGGCGAGGGGGAGGACGGCGTGGCGGTCTTCACGGCCGGCGGCACCCTCATGGGACGCATCCTGCTGCCCGAGCGGTGCGCTAATCTCTGCTTCGGCGGCATGAAGCGTAACCGGCTCTTCATGGCCGCCAGTCACTCGCTATATTCGCTGTACGTCAACGCGCAAGGCGCGGTGGGAGGTTGAGGGTGAGCGAGACGGTAGGACTGCTGCATCCGGGAGAGATGGGATCGGCGGTGGGCGCCACGCTCGTGGGCGGGCGCGCCCGCGTGCTGTGGGCTTCGGAAGGGCGAAGCCCCGCCACACGGGCACGCGCCGAGGAGATCGGCCTCGAGGACGCCGGCACGCTGGCCGCCGTGGTCACGGCGAGCCGCGTGATCCTCTCCGTGGCGCCGCCGCACGGCGCCGTCGATCTGGCGCGCGCCGTGGCCGCGCTCGGGTTCCGCGGTATCTACGTGGACGCCAATGCGGTGGCGCCCGAAACCGTGCGAGAGATCGGTCGCATCCTGGAGGGCGCGGGCGCCCGCTTCGTGGATGGCGGCATCATCGGTCCCGCCACGCGCAAGTCCGGCGCGGCACGGATCTATCTCTCCGGCTCCGCCGCCCCCGACGTCGCCGGCCTCTTCGCCGCGGGCCCGGTGGATGCAATCGTCATGGATGGGCCGGCGGGCGCGGCCTCCGCCGTGAAGATGGCGTACGCGGGGTGGGGCAAGGGCAGCAACGCGCTCCTCGCGGCCATCCGCGCCTTCGCCGTCGCCGAGGGCGTGGACGCAGCACTGCTCGCGGAGTGGAAGATCTCGATGCCCGACATGCCGGCCCGCTCCGAGCGCGCGTTCAGCGACAACGCGCGCAAGGCGTGGCGCTTCGTGGGCGAGATGGACGAGATCGCGCGTGCCTTCGCGGCCGCGGGCCTTCCCACCGGCTTCCACGAAGGGGCGCACGACATCTACGAGCGGCTGGCCGTCTACAAGGACGCGGCCACGCCGCCCCCCGTGGAGGAGGCGGCGGCCCGGCTGCTGCGCAAGCCCTGATGGCGCATCCGCTCGTGGCCCAGCTCCGGTTCACCCGCGGCGAGTGGATGCGCGGACTCGAGGGTGTGAGCGCCGGGGACGCGAGCCGGCGCGTGGGATCGATCAACCCCATCAGCTGGATCGTCGGGCACCTCGCCTGGCAGGAGCAGGCCTACTGGCTTCAGCGGGCGCAGGGCAAGACCGTGGTGCCCGCCGTCGAGCGGTGCGGCAACGGCCAGCCCGGTAGCACGCCGCCTCTAG
>CAYQQT010000194.1:2747-7065 GCA_964419375.1 uncultured bacterium | reverse complement strand
CACCGACGAGGCGCGAGCGTAGAAAAAATAAACGCCCTTATCGGTACAGGGCGACGGGCAGCGCGGCTTCGTTGTCATGTTTCCCCTCGCTACAGATCCTTTCCAGCCCCCCCTCTCCCCGATGGACTCGACGGCGTCGCGGGGACGCTGTTGACCCGTCGGCGGCGCCGGACTACGGTGACAGCGCCATGATGACGCCCTTCACCGCGCTCGAGCAGATCTGGACGTCGGCCGGGTGCGAGCCCGCGGCCCTCGAGCGAGTCACGTTGACCGGCGACGATCCGATGCTGCCGACCGACGTCAGGATCGGCACCGCCGCCTCCGCGGTGATCGCGGCCACCGCGCTCGGGGCGACCGAAGTCTGGCGCGTCGGCACGGGACGCGCGCAGTCGGTCGCCGTCGACATGCGCGCCGCCATCGCGGCCTTTCGCAGTGAGCGCTACCTGCGTGTGGACGGTGGCTTAGCACCCGACCGCCGCAGCCCGCTCTTCGGCTTCTATCCCACCGCCGACCGCGGCTGGGTGCAGATCCACGCGAATCTGCCGCACCACCACGCTGGCCACATCAAGTTCCTCGGCTGCCAGGAGACGCGGGAGTCGATGGCGGCGGCGGTCGCCCGGTGGAAGGGACCGGACCTCGAGGACGCCCTCAACGGCGCCGGCTTGCCGGCGGGCATGGTCCGCTCGCGAGACGAATGGCTCGCGCATCCGCACGCGCGCGCGCTCGCCGAGCTGCCGCTTCTCGAGATCATGCGCATCGGCGATTCGCGGCCGGAGCCGCGCGGCCTCGCCGACCGTCCGCTCTCCGGCGTGCGCGTGCTCGATCTCACGCGCGTCATCGCCGGTCCCGAGTGCGGGCGGACGCTGGCGTCGCACGGGGCCGACGTCCTGCATGTGACGAGCTCTCACCTGCCCCACCTGCCGTCGCACGTCATCGACCTGGGACTGGGCAAGCGCTCCGCGTCGCTCGACCTCCGCCGCGCCGACGACGGCGATCGGCTCCGCAGTCTCATCGCGGGCGCCGACGTCTTTTCCCAGTCCTACCGTCCCGGCGCGCTCGCGAAGCTCGGCTTCGCTCCCGAGGACGTCGCGCGGCTGCGGCCCGGGATCGTCTACATCACGCTCTCCGCCTACGGTCACGCGGGACCGTGGCGCGAGCGCCGGGGGTTCGAGACGCTGATCCAGTCGGTGAGCGGTCTCGCCCACGAGCAGGGCAACGGCTCCGGTCTCGATCGCCCGCAGCACCTGCCCGCGCAGGTCGTCGATCACGCCACCGGCTACCTGGCGGCGTTCGGCGCGCTCGTCGCGCTCGCGCGTCGCGCACGAGAGGGCGGCAGCTATCTCGTGCGCGTCTCGCTGGCGCAGACGGGTCGCTGGGTCGATGCGCTCGGCCGCGTCAGTGGACGCCACATCGCGGATCAGACACCGGCCGACGTCGGTGATCTGCTCGCGGAATGCGACAGCCCCTTCGGACGGCTGCGGCACGTCGTGCCTGCCGCGCGCCTGTCCGAGACGCCGGCGGGGTGGTCGCGGCCCGCAGTTCCGCTCGGGACGCACGAGCCGGTCTGGCTCGCGTGATGCGCGGCAAGAGACCATGACCGACACCGCGGCGCACTCGCCGCTCGACGCCGCGCGCAAGCTGGTCCCCCTGATCCGGTCCTGCGCCGACGAGATCGAGGCGGAGCGCGAGCTCCCGCGCGCGCTCTTCGAGGCGCTGGCCGACGCGGGCATGTTCCATCTGGCGGTGCCACGCTCGCTGGGCGGCGCCGAGCTCGACCTGCCGACCTACGTTGGCGTGATCGAGGAGATCGGGAAGGCCGATGCGAGCACGGGCTGGATCGTCAACCAGGGGGCGATCTTCGCGACCTACGCGGCACGGATGCCGCGTGACGTCGCGCGCTCGATCTGGATCGACACCCCCCGCAGCGTCGTCGCCAACACGCCGGCTCCGACCGCCCAGGCGGTCGTGGCGCCGGGCGGTTACCGCGTCACCGGCCGCCAGGGCTTCAGCACCGGCTGCCGGCATGCGGCATGGCTGGCCGCGCATGCCCAGATCGTCGAGAACGGTCAGCCCCGAGTCGAGGGCGGTCAACCGGAGACGCGTTACCTGTTCGTGCCGGCCGCCGAAGCCGAGCTCCTGGACACCTGGCGCGTGCGGGGCATGCGCGGCACCGGCACCCACCACTTCGCGGTCACCGATGTGTTCGTGCCCGCGGAGCGCACCGTTCACTCGGTCACGGCGCCACTGCGGGAGACCGGAGCGCTCTACCGGATCCCCCGCACACTGCTGTTCGCCGCGGGCGATGCCGCGGTGGCCCTCGCAGTCGCCCGCACGTGCCTGACGACGTTCCTCGAGCTGGCCTCCGCCAAGACACCGCGGGCGATGCAGGCGCTGCTGCGCGACCAGCCGATGGTCCAGGCCGACGTCGGCCGCGCCGAAGCGCTCCTCCGATCCGGCCGGGCCTTCCTGATGGAGGCGGTCCGCGAGATCTGGGCCGACGCGACGTCGACCGGCACGATCAGCCTGGACGAGCGCGCGACCATGCGCCTCGCCACGACGCACGCCATCCGGTTGGCGGTCCAGGTCGTCGACACCGTCTACAACGCCGCCGGTGCGACGGCAGTCTACGAGGACAATCCACTGCAGCGCCACTTCCAGGACATTCACGTGATCAGTCAGCACCTGCAGGCGCGACTCTCCCACTACGAGCTCGTCGGCAGACACGTGCTGGGATTGAAGGTCGACGAGGCGCGACTCTAGCGACGGTTTGTCCGGCCGGGCGCTCTCGACTGGCGCCGTGTGTACGCCCTCGCGTCCTCGGAGCTTGGCGACCTCGACGTGTTCTGCGCGACGCTCGCCGGGCGCGCTACCTGAGGCCTCAGAGCGCGCGATAGACCTCGCTCTCGAGCTTCCCGAACAGGTCGATCGCCGTGTGGTCGTAGAACGGCAGGACCTGCGAGAGGAAGACGCCGCACACGCGCTTGCTGCGGTCGATCCAGAAATAGGTGTTGGCGAGGCCGGCCCAGGCGAGGCTGCCGGCCGAGCGGCCGGTCGGTGCCTGCGCCGTGTTGATCAGGAAGCTCAGCCCCCACTTCTTGGACATCCCGGGAAACAGCTCGACGTCGTTCGAGAGCGGCGGGATCGCGCTCTTCATGGCGCCGATCTCGAGCGGGCCGATGTGGTTCTGCGCCATCTGGTCAACCGTCTCGCGGCGCAGCACCTGGGTTCCGTCGTGCGTCCCGCCGCGCAGGATCATCCGGGCAAAGGCGAGATAGTCGCCCGCGGTGCCGTAGAGCCCACCGCCGCCCATGTGGAATTCCGGGTCTTCCGGCAGCCCGAACTCGATCGGCGCCAGCGCGCCCTTGTCGTCCCGCTGGTGCACGCTCGCCAGCCGCGCGCGCTGCGAGGCGGAGAGCTTGAACGAGGTGTCTTTCATCCCAAGTGGGCCGAGGACGTTCTGCTGGAGATAGGCGTCGAGTCGCTGGCCCGACGCCGCCTCGACCATCTTGCCCGCCCAGTCGATGTTGATGCCGTACTCCCACCGGTCGCCGGGGTCGAAGAGCAGCGGCGTGGTCAGCGCGGCGTTCGTGCAGGTCGTGATGCCCGGGGTGTTGGTCGCCGCCTGGTACTTGGCGATCTCCGGGCTCCAGATCTCGTAGGCGTAGCCGGCGGTGTGGGTGAGCAGGTGGCGCAGCGTGATCGGCCGCTTGGGCGCGCGCAGGCGCGGTCGGCCGCCAGCGTCGAAGCCTTCGAGCACTTGCGCCTTCGCCAAGTCCGGCGCCACCTGGCTCGCCGGACTGTCGAGCGCGAGCTTGCCGCGCTCGACCAGCTGCATGGCCGCCGTGGCCGTGATGGCCTTGGTCATCGAGGCGATCCAGACGACCGTGTCGAGCGCCATGGCGCCGTCCTTGCCGAGCTCGCGCCGGCCGAAGGCGCCCTCGTACAGCACACGCTGGTCGGTGGCGGCCATCGCGACGATGCCGGGCATCTCCTTCGCGTCGACCGCCTGACTGAACATCGTATCGACGTTTTTCAGTGTCGCCATGACCGCGTCTCCTCAGTTGCTTAGCTTGTAGAACCCCATCGCGCCGCCGGCCAGGATCTGGCGCTTCGTCTCGGGTGACAGCTCCGGCCGGTCGGCGATCATCTTCGGCGCGCCGGGGAAGAAGCCGTCCGGGTGCGGATAGTCCGTCGCCCAGAGGATCTTGTGTGGGCCGATGAAGTCCGCGAGGACGCTCAGGCTCCGCTCGACGGGCTCGAACGAGATCCAGCAGTTGCGCTGGAACAATTCGCTCGGTCGCATCGACAGCCCCGAGTC
>CAYQQT010000194.1:0-2647 GCA_964419375.1 uncultured bacterium | reverse complement strand
GGCCGATGGCGAAGTCCAGCTCCTCCACCTCGTTCCAGAACTTCTCGTAGTCCGGGTGGTGGAGCATGCGGCCGTTGTACGGGTTGGGCCGCAGGAAGCCCGCGCGCATCCCCAGCTCCTTGCGCGCGTAGCGCATCTCCTCGATGGCCGCGTCGATCGACTGCATCGGCAGCATGGCCACGCCGAAGAGGCGGTCGGGGTAGGGCTGGCAGTAGTCGGCGAGCCAGCGGTTGTAGGCGCGGCACACCGCGGCCGCGAGCTGGGGATCCTTGATGGCGCCCGAGAACAGGCCGACGCTCGGATAGAGGAAGGCCGCGTCGATGCCGTCGAGGTCCATGTCCGGGATCCGCGCGTGCGGGTCGAAGCCGCCCTTGCGGCCGTCGATGTATTGCATGGTCTCTTCGGGCACGTCGCCCTGCCGGGCGCCGATCGCCCCGATGACGCCGAAGCCCTTCTGGCTGCCCAGCACCCGGCCCTCGACGTCGAGGCGCTCCTTGCCGTCGGTGTCCACGACGATCTTCGGCGCGCGCTCGCGGAATTTCGGCTCGATGTACTTGTCCCAGATGTCGATGGGCTCGAGCACGTGACCGTCGGCGTCGATGACATTGTAGATCCGGGGCATGGGGACCTCCTCTCCGGCGGTGGCGCTGATGAGACCACCGCGGCGGTGGGTCGTCAAGGGCGGCGCGCAGCCTGGATGGCGCGCCAGACGCGCTCGGGCGTCGCCGGCATCTCGAGGTGCTCCACCCCCAGCTCGGCCAGCGCGTCCACGATCGCGTTGACCGTGGCCGCGAGCGCGGGCGTCGTGCCGCCCTCGCCGCCGCCGCGCAGGCCGAGCGGGTTGGACGTGGACGGCACCTCGCTGATCTCGGTTGTGAACAGGGGCAGCGTGTCGGCGCGCGGCAGGACGTAGTCCATGAACGTCGCGGAGGCCGACTGGCCGGTCTCGGCGTCGTAGTGGCAGAGCTCCCAGAGCGCCTGGCCCACGCCGGCCGCGATGCCACCGTGGGTCTGGCCGTGCAGGATCATCGGGTTCACGGCGCGGCCGCAGTCGTCCACGCAGGTCCAGCGCACGACCTCGACCACGCCCGTCTCCGGGTCCACCTCGACCTCGCACACCGCGCAGCCGTAGGGAAAGGACGGCGTGCTGATGGTCTCGTCGCCCGTACCCGCGACCGGCCCGCCGAGCCTGTCGGGCGCGTCGGCGCGCAGCGCCGCCGTGGCCACCTCGAAGAGGTCGACGGAGCGGTCGGTGCCCTTGACGGTGAAGCGTCCCCGCGCGAACTCGATGTCCGCGTCGGCGGCCTCGAGCAGCCACGCCGCGATCCGCGTGCCGCGCTCGACGATCTGATCGGAGGCCTTGGCCATGACGACGCCGGCCTGGCGCATGGAGCGCCCGGAGTGCGAGCCGCCGCCGACGGGCGCCACGTCGGTGTCGCCGGTGATCACGCGCACCTGCGAGAGCTCGACGCCGAACCACTCGACGATGAGCTGGGCGAAGCTCGTCTCGTGGCCCTGGCCCGATGACAGCGTGCCGATCACCACGTCGATCCGTCCGTCGGGGCGTACGGTGATCTCGGCCCGCTCGCGGGGGGCGCCGGTGTTGAGCTCGAGGTAATTGGACAGGCCGATGCCCCGGTAGCGGCCGCGGCGGCGCGCCTCCGCGCGACGCGCCTCGAACCCTTTCCAGTCGGCCAGCGCCAGCACGCGGTCGAGCGCGGCGACGTAGTCGCCGCTGTCATAGAGCAGGCCCATCGGATTGCGGTACGGCATGGCGCTGCTCGGGACGAGATTGCGCCGGCGGACCTGGACGCGGTCGAACCCGTGGCGGCGCGCGGCCATGTCGATCAGCCGCTCGAGCACGTACATCACCTCGGGACGGCCGGCGCTGCGGTAGGGGTACGTGGGCGACGTGTTGCTGAGGACGGCGCGGGCGCGCACGTACGCGGCGGGGAAGTGGTACAGGCTCGGCAGCACGCCGATGCCCTTGCCGAGCGGGATGAACGAGACGGCGTACGCGCCGACGTTGCTCGTGTGGACGCCGCGGAACGCCAGGAAGTTGCCGTCGGCGTCGAGCGCCAGCTCCAGGTGCGAGACGAGATCGCGCGCGTGGAAGTCGGTCAGCAACGCCTCCCGGCGCTCGCACGTCCATTTGACCGGGCGGCCCACGCGCCGGGCCGCCCACGGCACCAGCGCGAACTCCGGATAGAACGCGTTGCGCGTGCCGTAGTTGCCGCCGACCTCGCGGGCGACGACGCGGACGGCGCTCGGTGGGACGCCGAGCGTCTCGGTGAGGTCGTGCTTGATCCGCTGCACGCCGCCCGAGCCGGCGTAGAGGGTGTAGTGGTCGCGCTCCGCGTCGTACACGGCGAGCGCGGCCCGCGGCTCCATCGGCACGCCCGTGACCCGGTTCACCGTCGTCTCCAGGCGCACCACGTGCGCGGCCCGTGCGAAGGCCGCGTCGGCGGCGGCCTGATCGCCGGCGTCGGAATCGACACACACGTTGGACCCGGCCTCGTCCCAGACGAGCGGCGCGCCGGGGGCGGCCGCGGCGACGGCGGTGATCACGACGGGCAGCGGCTCGTAGTCCACGCTCACGGCCTCGAGCGCGTCGCGCGCGGCGGCCGCGGTCTCGGCGATCACCATG
>CAYQQT010000193.1:3096-7102 GCA_964419375.1 uncultured bacterium | reverse complement strand
CAGTCGATCCGTCAAGCACGAGCTGCGGGACAACCTCGTGGCCCGGCTGCGCAAGGGCGAGACGTTCCTGCCCGGCATCGTCGGCTACGACGAGAGCGTGGTGCCGCAGATCGAGAACGCGATCCTCTCCGGCCAGGACATCATTTTCCTCGGCGAGCGCGGGCAGGCCAAGACGCGCATCGCGCGCCAGCTCGTGAACCTGCTCGACGCGGAGATGCCGGCCATGGCCGGCTGCGAGATCAACGACGATCCCTTCGCGCCCATCTGCCGGGCATGCCGTACGCGGGCCGCCGAGGAGGGCGATGAGGCGGAGATCGCGTGGATTCCGCGCGACCGGCGCTACGGCGAGAAGCTGGCCACGCCGGACATCACCATCGCCGATCTCGTGGGGGAGGTCGATCCCATCAAGGTGGCGGAAGGGCGCTATCTCGGCGACGAGCTCACCATCCACTACGGCCTCCTGCCGCGCACCCACCGGGGCATCTTCGGCCTCAACGAGCTGCCCGACCTCGCCGAGCGCATCCAGGTGGGGCTGCTCAACATCATGGAAGAGCGCGACGTGCAGATCCGCGGCTACAAGGTGCGGCTGCCGCTCGACCTCTACGTGGTGGCGAGCGCCAACCCGGAGGACTACACCAACCGCGGGCGCATCATCACGCCGCTCAAGGACCGCTTCGGCGCGCAGATCCGCACGCACTATCCGAAGCGGCTCGACGACGAGATCACCATCATGGAGGCGGAGCGCACCGAGTTCCCCGCCCACGGCGTGCGCGTCACCAGCCCGCAGTACATGAAGCAGATCGTGGCCGAGGTGACGCACCTCGCGCGCAAGTCGTCCGAGATCAGCCAGCGCTCGGGCGTGTCGGTGCGCGTGACCATCTGCAACTACGAGAGCCTGCTCGCGAGCGCGCTCAAGCGCGCCATCCGCCTCGGGGAGACGGAAGCCGTGCCGCGCGTGAGCGACCTCGGCGCGCTCCTCGCGACGACGAGCGGCAAGATCGAGATGGAGACGCTCGGCGACGCCACCGAGGACAAGGTGCTCGCCAAGCTCGTGCAGCGGGCCGTCCTCAACGTGTTCGGCAAGGCCTTCAGCGCCCCCGAGCTGGAGCCGGTGGTGGCCGCCTTCAAGGACGGCGTCGCCATCCAGACCTCGGATTCGATGCCGTCCGCCGACTACGGCAAGCAGCTCGGCCACTTCCCTCCCCTGCGCGCCGTCGCCGCCAAGCTAGGCGCCACCGAGCCCGCCGCCGTTGCCGCCGCCGTGGAGTTCGTGCTGGAGGGCCTTCACCTCAGCCGCAAGCTCAACAAGGACGTCCAGCCCGGGCAAGCGCGCTACCGTAGCTGATGTTCTATTTCCGCTACTCGCGCTGGGACGGCTCGCAGAACCTGCCGGACTTCGACGCGGACGAGGCGCTCGCCGACATGGCGGACGACATCCTCGGGTACGGCGATCTGCAGTCCGCGATGCAGCGCATGATGCAGCAGGGCATGCGCCCGCCGAACGGGCCGCCCATGCGCGGCCTCAAGGACCTCCTCGAGCGGCTCAAGCAGCGCCGCCAGCAGCAGATGAACCGCTTCGATCTCGGCTCGAGCCTCGACGACATCAAGGAGAAGCTCGAGCAGGTGATGCAGAAGGAGCGCGAGGGCACCCAGCGCATGCCCGACGCCAAGGAGCGCGCGAGCCGCGAGGAAAAACTAAGCCACATCCCACCTGACGCCGCGGGCCGGCTGCGCGATCTGCAGAAGCACGATTTTGCTTCCGCGGAGGCCAAGCAGATGTTCGACGACCTGCTCAAGTCGCTGCGCGAGCAGATGATGCAGCCCTTCATGCAGGGCATGCAGCAGTCGCTGCAGAGCATGACGCCGGACGACCTCAAGCGCATGCGCGAGATGATCCAGGACCTCAATCGCATGATGCGGGACGCCGCCGACGGCAACGAGCCCGACTTCGAGTCCTTCAAGCAGAAGTGGGGGCAGAACTTCCCCGGCGCCAACAGCTTCGAGGAGCTGCTGGATCAGATCGCGCGCCACTCCGCGCAGATGCAGTCGCTCATGAAGAGCCTGTCGCCCGAGCAGCGCCAGCAGCTCGACGACATGATGCGCTCCCTCTTCATGCAGGACGAGCGCCTCGAAGCCGCCATGTCGCAGCTCGCCATGCACCTCAACGACCTGCTGCCCATGGACGAGATGGCCCGGCGCTATCCCTTCCGCGGCGACGAGCAGGTGGACATGCAGCAGGCCATGCGGCTCATGGAGGAGCTGCAGCAGATGGACGCCCTCGAGCGCGAGCTGCGGGGCGTGCGCGATCCCGCCGACCTGGAGAAGATCAGCCGCGAGCAGATGGAGAAGCTGGCGGGCCCGGAGGCGGCGCGCGACCTCGACCGGCTGCAGGAGATGGCGAAGAAGCTGGAGGAGGCGGGCTATCTCGAGCGCGACGGTGACGAGCTGAAGCTGACCGCGCGCGCCATCCGCAAGATCGCCGACAAGGCGCTCCGCGACGTGTTCGCCAAGCTCAAGCGCGACCGCTTCGGCGGCCACGCCCTGCACCGGCGGGGCGCGGGCGGCGACCAGACCGACGAGACGAAGCACTACGAGTTCGGCGACCCCTTCCTGCTCGACCTCAAGCAGACGGTGATGAACGCGGTGCAGCGCAACGGCGCCGGCACGCCCGTGCGGCTCACGCCGGACGACTTCGAGGTGTTCCGCACGGAGCAGCGCACGCAGGCGGCCACCGTGGTCATGCTGGACATGAGCCGCTCCATGCTCAACAACGGCTACTTCCTGCCCGGCAAGAAGGTTGCCCTCGCGCTGAGCGCGCTCATCCGCGGCCAGTTCCCGCGCGACGCCCTCTACATCGTGGGCTTCTCCCTCTACGCCCGCGAGTTCACGGTGCAGCAGCTCCCCACGCTGTCGTGGAGCGAGTGGAACATGGGCACGAACATGCACGCGGGCTTCATGCTCTCGCGCCGCCTGCTCGCCCGCCACACGGGCGGCAACAAGCAGATCCTCATGGTGACGGACGGCGAGCCCACCGCGCACATGGAAAACGGCGTGGCCGACTTCTCCTACCCGCCCACGCGGCGCACGGTGGAGGAGACGCTGAAGGAAGTGCAGCGCTGCACGCGCGAGGCGATCACCATCAACACCTTCATGCTCGAGCGCTCCTCCTGGCTCACCGCCTTCGTGGAGGAGATGGCCCGCATCAACCGCGGCCGCGCCTTCTTCACCACCCCCGACCGCCTCGGCGAGTACGTCCTCGTCGACTACGTGAACCAGCGCCGCCGCAAAACCTCGTAGACCGCAGCACCCCGAGCTTCACCCCGCACTATAATCATGGTTGCGGGTCATTTCCACAGTCGAGGGTCGAAGCTGAAGCGCTCGGCCCTGCCGATCCTGATCTTGGAAAACAACGGGTGGGCGGGATTCAGGAGATAGTTCGACTCCTGCGGGATGACGGCGGAGGGCACGGCGAGCACTGCCGTCTGGCCGGCCCGCGTCCATCGGGCCCCGATATCGGCGAGGACGTCGGGCGCACGGTACTCCCGCCACCGGGCCGGAAGGTCGGAGGCCGGCACCGAGGTCAACGGAAGCGAGGCGGGAATGTCGGCCGGTACCGCGACGAGGTTGGCCGCCGCCTCCGGCACGTCGAGGTGGACGAAGATCTCCAGTGCTGCCAGGGCAAGCGTCCCCGACGTGTAGACGACCGCCGTGCCGGGGTGATTCCACCGGCCCCCGAAGGCCCGTGCTCCCTCGCCGTCGAAGGCGGCATATCTGGCCTCGCAGATCCTCCAGACGCGGGTCAGCTGTACACACCGTGGGCGATGCGCCCGAGAACCTGCTCGACGTGACGGGCGCCGATGTCGGTATCGAGCTGATCGAGCGGAATGACGCCTCCGAGCGCGCGGTTGGGCTTCTGGAGCCACCGCCCCGCCTTGGCGGCCTCTCCCAGCACGTCTTCGGCGAAGGCCGCGATCCGTGCCACCCGCAGGAGGCGGTCCGATTCCGC
>CAYQQT010000193.1:0-2996 GCA_964419375.1 uncultured bacterium | reverse complement strand
CGGAGTATGATAGGCCCCGCTTTATCTCACCGAAGAGAGGGACCCTATGACTGCCATCTCCAAGTCCGTCGACCTCGAGCGCCGTGGCCGCGTTGCCGTCCTCACCGTCAACAATCCCCCTGTCAATGCGCTCAGCCAGCACGTGCGCCAGGGTCTGGCCGACGGCCTCAAGGCCGCCGGCGCCGACCCGGAGGCGAAGGCGATCGTCATCGTGTGCGCCGGGCGCACGTTCATCGCGGGCGCTGACATCACGGAGTTCGGCAAGCCGCCCACGGAGCCGAGCCTGCATGCCGTGCTCGACCTCATCGAGGGCAGCCCCAAGCCGGTCGTCGCCGCCATCCACGGCACCGCGCTCGGCGGCGGGCTCGAGGTCACGCTGGCCTGCCACTATCGCGTGGGCGCCAAGGGCGCGCGCTTCGGCCTGCCCGAAGTGAAGCTCGGGCTGCTGCCGGGCGCGGGCGGCACGCAGCGGCTGCCGCGCGTGGTGGGCGTGGAGAAGGCGCTGCAGATGATCGTCAGCGGCGATCCCATCGGCGCCGATGCGGCGTTGAAGAGCGGGCTCATCGACGAGGTCGTCGACGGTGACCTCACGGCGGCGGGCGTGGCGTTCGCGGAGAAGGTGGTGGCGGAGGGCAAGCCGCTCAAGAAGATCCGCGACATCGCGGTGAAGGCCGGCCCCGAGGTCTTCTCCAACTTCCGCGCCTCCGTGGCGCGGCAGACGCGCGGCTTCCGCGCCCCCGAGAACTGCATCAAGGCGGTGGAGGCCGCGGCCACCCTGCCCTTCGAGGCGGGCCTCAAGCGCGAGCGCGAGCTGTTCGGCGAGCTCATCAACTCGCCGGAGTCCAAGGCCCAGCGGTACTTCTTCTTCGCCGAGCGTGAGGCGTCGAAGATCCCCGACGTGCCGGCGGACACGCCGGTGAAGGAGATCAAGAAGGCGGCCGTGCTCGGCGCGGGCACCATGGGCGGCGGCATCGCCATGAACTTCGCCAACGTGGGCATTCCCGTCACCGTCATCGAGGTGGCCAAGGAGGCGCTCGACCGCGGCCTCGGCGTCGTGCGCAAGAACTACGAGGGCACGGCCTCCCGCGGCCGCATCACCGCCGCCGACGTCGAGCAGCGCATGGGCCTCATCAAGGGCTCCACGGACTTCAAGGACATGGCGGACGCCGACATCGTCATCGAGGCGGTGTTCGAGGAGATGCCGGTCAAGAAGGACGTCTTCGCGAAGATCGACGCCATCGCCAAGCCGGACGCGGTCCTCGCCACCAACACCTCCACGCTCGACGTGAACGAGATCGCCTCCGCCACCAAGCGGCCGGAGAGCGTGGTGGGCATGCACTTCTTCAGCCCCGCCAACGTGATGAAGCTGCTGGAAGTGGTGCGCGGCTCCAGGTCGTCGAAGACGGCCATCGCGACGGCGATGACGGTGGGCCGCAAGATCAACAAGGTGCCCGCGCTCGTGGGCGTCTGCTACGGCTTCGTCGGCAACCGCATGCTCCACCAGCGCGGCCAGGAGGCGGAGAAGCTCATCCTCGAGGGCGCGCTCCCGCACCAGGTGGACAAGGTGCTCTATGACTTCGGCTTCCCCATGGGGCCGTTCGCGATGGGCGACCTCGCGGGTCTGGACGTGGGCTGGCGCATCCGCAAGGGGCGCGGCGTGCGCTCGGAAGTGGCCGACCGCATCTGCGAGCTCGGCCGCTTCGGCCAGAAGACGGGCGCCGGCTATTACAAATACGACGACAAGCGCAACCCGAGCCCGGATCCCGAGATCGAGAAGATCATCTTCGAAGTGTCGAAAGAGAAGGGCATCAAGAGACGCCAAATTTCAGATGAGGAAATACTCCAAAGGCTCCTCTACCCCATGGTGAACGAGGGCGCTAAGATCCTCGAGGAGAAGATCGCCATCCGGGCGAGCGATATCGATGTCATCTGGGTGTACGGCTACGGCTGGCCCGTCTATCGCGGCGGCCCCATGTTCTGGGCGGACTCCCTCGGGCTCAAGACCATCCGCGAGCGCATGCTCGAGTTCCAGCGCACGCACGGCGACTCCTGGAAGCCGGCGCCGCTGCTGAGCCGGCTCGCCGACGAAGGCAAGGGGTTTACCGCCGGCGCGTGATCGTCGACGCGCATCAGCACTTCTGGGATCCGGAGCAGAACCCGTATCCCTGGCTGTCGACGGCGCCGCGCGCCGAGTTTCGCTACGGCGATTACTCGGCGCTGCGGCGCCGGTACCTTCCTGACGACTTCCGCCGCGACACCGCGCGCCAGAACGTCGTGGCCACCGTCCACATGGAAGCGGAGTGGGACACGGCGGACGAGGTGGGCGAGACGCGCTGGCTCGCCGGCCTGCGCGCCGCCCACGGCCTGCCCACGGTGGCCGTGGGCCACGCGCGCCTGGAGCGCGAGGACGTCGAGGAGGTGCTGGCGGCTCACGCGCAGTTCGAGTTCGTGCGCGGCATTCGCCAGAAGCCGGCGCCCGGCCAGATGCACGAGGCCGCATGGCGCCGCGGCTACGCGCTGCTCGAACGCTATGCGATGTCCTACGATCTCCAATCACCGTACGAGCAGATGGCGGAGGCGGCCGAGCTCGCGCGCGACTTCCCGCGCACCACGATCATCGTCAACCACACCGCGCTGCCCGCCGACCGCACCGCCGGCGGCCTCGCCGCGTGGCGGCGCGCTCTGGAGACGGTGGCGGCGCAGCCGAACGTCGCGATCAAGATCTCGGGCCTCGGGCAGAGGGACAAGCGCTGGCCCGAGGCCGGCAACCGCGACGTCGTCCGCGACACCATCCGCATCTTCGGTCATGCCCGCTGCATGTTCGCGAGCAACTTCCCCGTGGACGGCCTCTGCGCGACCTACGACACCATCGCCGGCGCCTTCAAGCGCTCCATCGCCGACCTGCCCCTGCCCGAGCAGCAGGCACTGCTCCACGATAACGCCACCCGGATCTACCGGATGAGCTGCTAGGAATATCGAGGAGCGCCCCGGCTTTG
>CAYQQT010000192.1:0-7120 GCA_964419375.1 uncultured bacterium | reverse complement strand
GCGGCGGCGCGGCGCCACGCCCCGCCCGCGGAGACGGCGAGACGGACGGCGGTGGTCAGCACGAGGACGGCGAGACTCTCCTTGGCCACCATGGTGCCGAACTGAAAGCATTGCGTGCCGAGCGCGAAGAGCAGCGCGGCGAGAACCTGCCCGCGGCGTCCGGCGCCGAGCCAGCCCGCGATCCAAGCCACCTGCACCGCCGCCAATGCCGCCGCCGGCGCGCACAGCATGAGCGCCGCGAAGCCGTTGAACGCATGAAAGTCTTTCAGCGTCTCCACGCGTCCCTTCAGGGCGCGCCACACCGCGTACAGCGGCATGGCGGCCACCGCCGTGCCGATGGGCACGCCGGGCACCAGGCGACCGTCACGCGCGGTGGCGGTGTCCTTGCCGTCGTAGAGCGGCGCGTGGGCAAGCTCCCACCGGCCGGTGTCGATGAAGGAGACAGCAGCGTCCAGGAAGTTGCTCGTGTTGGAAAACTGCATCCACGGGTTCCAGAAGGCCGCGTACAACAGCATGGCGGTGACGAAGATCCGCGCGCTATCGCGGCGCAGGGGCGGGGTCCGGTTGGCGTCATGTGCCGCACCCGTCACGCCGCACGCGCCCGTAGCCGCCACACGAGTAGGGCCCAAAGAACCGCAAGTCCATAGAACTTGATTTGCGCGACCAGGACGAGCGGGCCTGTACCGAGCGCGGGATGCGCGTAGAAATCGTCCACGGCTCCGATAGCAAGGAGGGCGACGCCCGCCAAAACGGGCTGCACGAGGCCGTCGGCCCCCGGACGCTCCAAGTACTCGCGCATGAGGATCCACACCGCGGGCAAAATCGCGATGAGGTGATTGACGGTGGCGTTGGGGGTGGCGAGCGGGATGGCGACGAGGATGAGGGCGAGCTCGAGATCGCCGCCGCGCGAGCCCGGACGCGGTGACGTCTTGGGCAGCGCGAGCGCCGAGAGGGCGACGACCATGAGCGCGGTCATGCGAGCCAGCCACGGGGATCCTGTCTCGCTGACGGCGGTAATCCCGAGGGCCTGCATAGTCGTCGCGACGAAGCCGGCCAGAGAATGGTTCTCCACGGAGATGAGCGGGGTTCCGAACTTCGGCGCGACGTCGCGAAAATACGTCAGCGTCTCTGCCACCCCGAAGGCCATCACGGCGACCGCGGTTATGCCCGCGGCGGTGGCGAGCGCCAGGCCCGCGACTCGGAACTGGCGCCGCCAGCACAGATAGAGAATGATGAGGGCGGGATGGAACCTGATCGCGCTCGCCACACCCAGCGCCACGCCCGCCGTCCACTGGTGCCCCGAGCGGTAGAGGGCGAGGAAGATGACGAGCACCGCGAAGACGAGGGCGTTGACCTGGCCGAGATCCAGGGTGTTCCGCACGGGCTGAAACGTCATGGCGAGGAACGTCATGCCGGCCACCGTGAGCGCCCCTCCGCCGAACGTGCGCGCCATCACGGCAAGACCGCCGCTGATCGCGAGGACCGACACTGCGAGCCACGCAAGGCGGGCGACGTCGAGCGGCACTACCGCCAGCGGCACGAAGACGAGCATCATCGCGGGCGGGTACGAGAAGACGTGGACGTGCTCTACCGGACCGTGACGATGGAGCGTGCCCAGCCTCCGGGCCGTGGCCAGCAGCTGCTGATTCTCGTTCTCGAAGAACCATGGTTTGTCCGGCTGGGGATCGTAGAACGTTGCCCCGGACGCCGCCACTACGGCCGCCGTGTAGTAGCCGGCGAAGTCACGCATCTCGCCTTTGCCGGCGATAAGCACCACCTCTATGCCAAGCCGGACGGCCGCGACCGCCACGACGAAGGCCAGCACGAGAACGACGCCGCGCGTGGCGTGCGAAAAGGAGCCCGTCCGCTCACGCGGGATGGCCGCTTCCGCCGTGCTCGGCACGCCCAGCCTACCCCCCCGCCGCCGGCCGACCGAACGTCAGCGAGCACTTGCCGAAGCGCCGTCGGTAGAAGTCGCCAACGCCGCACGTGATCGCCCGCGCGTTCTGCCGCCGGCCGCCCCAGCGCAGCGTGACGGCGTAGCGGAGGGAGCGCGCGGTGTAGAGGATGAGGAGCCTGAAGCGGTCACGCACGGGGGCGTGAGTCTGAAGAAACAGAAGGCGGTTGCGGGCGTAATAGTAGTCGGAGGCCGGCGACCCTGTCTTCATCGCCCGCGAGACCTTGTGGTAGATGCGGCTGGCGGGGACGTAACGACGGCGCAGGCCGGCGTGGCGGACGCGGTAATTCCAGTCCGTTTCCTCGAAATAGATGAAATAGCGCTCGTCGAGAGCGCCCACGGCGCGAAAGGTCTCCGCGCGCGCGAGCAGGCAGCACGCCGTAATGTAATCCACATCTCGGGCCATGTCCCAGCGGCCGTCGTCCAACTCGTCGGCGCCGAGGTGATACTGGCGGCCGTCACGCCAATCGACCATCCCGCCCGCGAACCAGATGCGCTCGACGTCCGGGTGATAGAAGATCTTTGGTCCCGTCACGCCGACGTCCCGCTCGTCGAGGGCATCGATCAGCGGCGGAAGAAATTGCGCATCCACGATGGTGTCATTGTTGAGCAGGAGCACGTGAGAGACGCCGAGCTGGAGCGCACGGACGATCCCGGCGTTGTTGCCGGCCGCGAAGCCGCGGTTGTCGGGCAGACGTACCATCGCGGCTTCCGGAAAACCTCGCTCGAGCCTGTCCACGGAGTCCGGCGGCGAGCCGTTGTCGACGAGGACAACCCGGAAGGCGGGGGACGTGACCGCGCGCAGGGACGCGAGACACTCGGTCGTATCCCGTTCCTGATTCCAGTTGAGAACGACCACACCCACCACGCGAGGCGTCATCATACCCGCCCTCCTCGCGCCTTTGCGGTCGTCGTCACCGCACGAGCCCCCGCTGCCGCAGGCGCTCGTCGGCCATCGCCACCGCATCGTCGGGGCGCTGCCCCCGAATCCATCCCGCGAGGCCGGCCATCCCCTCTGCGAAGCGGACGTGCGGACGATAGCCGAGCACGCGCGAGATCTTCGAGATGTCGGCTACGCAGTGCCGGATGTCCCCTGCGCGAAACTCACCCGTGATCCGCGGCGCGATGGGTTTGCCGAGCACCTCCGCCAGGACCGTTGCCACTCTGGACACCGGCGTCGCTTCACCCGTGCCGACGTTGAACACCTGCCCTTCTGATTCGGGCCGGTCGAGGGCAAGAACGACCGCCTGCACGATGTCGCCCACGTGGGTGAAATCACGACTCTGGCAGCCGTCCTCGTAAATGAGCGGCGCGTGATCGTTGAGCAGCCGCGAAGAGAAGATGGCCGCCACGCCCGTGTAGGGATTCGAGAGCGCCTGCCGCTGCCCGTAGACGTTAAAGAATCTGAGCGCGCAGGCGGGGATCCCGTAGGCAGCACCTACGCAGAGACACATCTCTTCGTGGTCTCGCTTGGTGATGGCGTAGATGGACGTGGGGCCGAGCGGCTTGTCCTCGCGTGTGGGAATCGGGCTTGCGGGCGCGACACAGCCCGGGCAGACGACGTCCCACACGCGGGCACGCAGCCGCGCGCCGTCCCGGACGTCCGGGGCGAACTCGCCGCAACGGGCGCACGCGTGCGCACCTTCGCCGTAGATCGACATCGACGAAGCGACGACCAGCTTGCGGACCCCGTGGCCGCCCTCGCTCAAGACCTGCAGCATGACAGCGGTGGCCTGGGTGTTGGCGGCGACGTACGACGCGATCTCGTACATCGACTGCCCCACCCCGACCGCCGCCGCAAGGTGGACGATCGCGTCCACGCCGCGCAGCGCGCGCCCAAGCGCTTCCACGTCGCCCACGTCGCCCACGATGAGCTCCGCCTGCGGCGCCAGGTACGCGGGCCGCACACGGGCAGGGCCATGGACTTGCGGCACAAGCGCATCAAGGACCGTCACCGTGTCTCCGCGCGCAAGGAGCGCGTCGACGACGTGCGAGCCGATGAACCCCGCCCCGCCGGTGACCAGCACGCGCGTCCCGCTCACGATGACACCTCCATGGCCGCCGGCTTACGCACGAGCACGCTCCACCCGAGCGCGTCGTAATGGCCGCTGCCGGTACGCGGCCGCCGGCGCCCGTCAAGCCATTTGGCGAACGCATAGAACGGGATGACGAAGAGGGGGCGCCACCGCTCGGATAGATTCAGGCGCACCACGTGAAAAACAATCAACGGCGGGCCACCGCGGGACCAGCAGTCGACCACGCCAAAGCCGACGCGCTCGCAAAGATATTTCACGCCCGCGTCGGTGAACCGGTAGTAATCCGAGGGATGCCCGTGCACGTGCCAGTACTGGGGCGTCGTGATCGCGAGCAGGCCGCCGGGACGGAGGACGCGATAGCACTCGCTCAAGACCTGTTGCGGCTCGCGCACGTGCTCGAGAACTTCAGCAAGGACGGCGAGCGCCGTCGTGGAGTCGCGCACTGGCATTGCGTGCGCGTCCGCCACGACGTCGACCCCTATCCGCACTCCCAGGTCCATTTCTATGGTGCGGTGGCCCTGCTCGTCGATCAGGCTGCGATAGCGTCCGTCCCCGCCTCCGATATCGACGCGCGGCCCCTCCGGGATCCCGAGGTGCCGGGCGCGCTCGAGGAGAAGGCGCAACTGGTACGCGGGATGGTCGCGGCGGCGCTCGGTAACGGCATTCTGCCAGCCGCGCAGACGGTCGTGCGCGCGTATCAGCATCGCACGGATCACACTCGCAACTCCCGGGTGAAGCCGACGAGGTACCGCCGGTCGTTCGGAAAGCCGGCCGCTTTACGACCGACGATCATGTCCAGCCGGGGCAGCCCATAGCGTCGCTTGCCTCTGTGCACCCAGGCGACAGAGAACCCGATTGACTCGAGAGCGGGCATGAGATCGTGTCCATAGATGCGGTACACCAACGTGCGCTCGGCGTGGTAGACGGGGGGAGCAAGGCACACGTCCGCGTCGCCGTCTCGTCCGACGAGCACCCGCATATGCTCAGCATGACAATATGGAACCTGGAGGAAAAACCATCCTCCGGGTTTCAGGACCCGAAACACTTCCCGGAAGGCGAGGTCGTCGCGCCGGACATGCTCGAAAAAATCTGACGTCACCATACAGTCGACGGAATCGTCCGCGTCCTCAAGGGCTTCAATGCTCTCCGCCGACCACCGAATCGGCCGGTAATCGACGAGGCGGGTGAGGGCCGCGGCGCGGCCTCGGTAGCCGCTTGGCTCTCGTACGACCGAGTAAGGTGCCGGGCGCCATTGCGTCATAAGGGGGGGTTGATCCAGCGCCCACGCCAGCACGAGAGCGAGGAACCGATCGCGACTGATCGAACGGCACCTCGGGCAGTGCAGGGTTTCCCGGAGGTTGTCGATAGCGGCACACGAAAGCGTCCGACGTACGCGCAGACGTTGCATTGCCCGGCGTAGCGCAACTGTATGAGCGCGGCATACAACGCACGGTGCAGTCGGGCGATGGTCGGCGGGCTCATGATTGGAGAAGCCGTCTCAAGGCCACCATGTCGGCGCCGCGCCGGTAGCCGAGCCCCCACAGCGTACCGCCGTACGAGATCACGCCCGCTGCGACGCACGCCGCGAGGCCCCGAGGGCGCATGAGGCTGACGGCCAGCACCATGGCGAGCAAGGCGGGCGCGTATCGCCACAGGCCCGCGCTGACGAAGAGGAGGTGAAAGTGCCGACGCAGGAGCGTGATGATCGCGGCGAGAACGGCCCACTCGCAGATGAGCGTGGCGACGGCGGCGCCCTGCGCGCCGTGGCGCGGAATCAACAGAAGGTTGAGGGCGACGTTGAGCAGGGCGCCCGCCGTATAGACGGCGGCCAGCGGCCACACACGGTTCGCCGCCTGCAGCGCCTGATTCGCGACGTACACCCACACGAGCGGGACGGCCGCCCACGCCAGTACACGGAGAATACTGGCGGCGGCGGCGAACTCTGCGCCCCACAGCAAGACCGTCATCTCGTCCGCGATGAGGTAGGCGCCCAGCGATAGCGGCAGCGCGAGGGCGAGGAACGGACGCCAGACGCTCTCGAGCAAGGCACGCGCGCCGTCGGGATCGGACCGCACGAGCCCGGACAAGCGCGGGTAGAAGGGCGCGCCCAGGGACGCGGCGAGGACGATCACCACGTCGAGAAATCGGTATGCCGCCGCGTACATTCCGACCTCCTCGCTACCCCGCATCCATTCGAGCATTATCATGTCGATCCGGTAGTGGAGCGCGAAGGCCAGCATCAGCACGCCGAAGGGTACCGCGCGTACGATCATCGACGTCGCGGTGGCGAGCGTCGCTTGGCTGGCGCGCGGCGCGCCGAGCTCCTCGCGGGTCAGAGCCCGCGCTAGGAACAACATCGAGAGCTGAACAAGGGCGGCGCCGCAGAGCAGGTGCACGGTCGTGCCCCCCCCTAGGAGAACGGCGAGCGTCATGACCGACGCGGCGGCGGAGCTCGCCACCCGATAGGTCGACAACAGTCCTAGCTGCTCACGCGCCGTAAGCAGCACGACGTGCGGTGTCGTAAGGCTGGAGATAACCATGGACAGTCCGGCCGCCGCCAGAGCCACCTGGCTCGGGCCCGCGGCGGCCGTCATCGCGGCCGCCACTAACATCGCCGCCGCCGCGGGAACGGACAGCAGGAGCAGTGCCCACCGGATGGTCGCTACGTCGTCCGCGGCGCGAGAAGGATCGGCGCTCATCTCACGAATGGCGAGGGCGGCGAGACCGAAGTCGGCAAGCGCGCCGAATGGGTACGCGAAGGCGATGACATACGCGTAGCGGCCCAACTCCTCGGCGCCGAGCCACCGCACCATCGCCACCGCCACCACGACGTTCACCGCCTTCATGGCCACCTGCGCAGAGAGCAAAGCCCGCATATTGCCGAGCAGCGAGGGGCGGCGCCGCGAGACCACTGCGGTCACCAACGGGTCGCCTTCGTGATCTTCAGTGCGGCTGCGCTCGCCTGTTCCTCGAGGGCCGGGATCATCATCACGATGCCCGCGAAGAGCCAGAAGGGCGGCCGGCGAGCGCGAAGGCGGCGAGTAGGCGCGGCTCGTGGCCGGTGAGCGCCGCCACCGCCATCATCACGAGCGCGGCGGACAGGCTCAGGGTCGCCGTGAGCCAGCGC
>CAYQQT010000191.1:0-7135 GCA_964419375.1 uncultured bacterium | reverse complement strand
CACAGCGTGGACGGTGGCATTACTATGGGCGCACGAGCACCAACTCCGCGACTCCCGAGGGCGAGATGACCGATATCGACAAGCGGAACCTCGTGGCGCAGTGGGCCTGGGACACGCGGCCGGTGTTGCTTCGCTTCCACCTGTGGCTCGAGGACGTGGAGGTCGATCGCTCGCAGGCGCAGCCCGTCTCCACGTATACGTTCACGCCGCGCGGCATCGCACGCTGCCTCGCCATGACCTCCGCCGCCACCGCGCTCGGAACGCGCCTCTTCGGCGAGTTCGGGGCGGGGGCGGGCAAGGACAAGGTGACCTACAACCAGATCAAGAAGGCGGCGGACGCGGTGAGCGCGTACGTGATGAGCGAGGGGCTGTGGCATCTCAGCCGCACCCTGCCCGAGAACCACGCCATGATGGTGTGTCTCGGCGAGGGCCTGATGCCCAAGGCGGGCGAGACGCCGGAGATGGGCGCCAACCCGATGCTCGGCTTCGGCCGCGTCTACGCGCGTCCTGAAGTCGCGCGCACCGTCGACCGGCGCGTGCGGCGGTTGCTGAACGAGCCGGGGCACACGTTCGAGCAGTTCTACGGGTGGCTGCAGAAGCGGGGGATCACGCTGTGGGGCGCCGCCGTGGACACGCTCGAGAACACGTCGCGCTTCGCCGAGGGCAAGCCCACGGGGCCGATGGCGGTCTTCCATCTCTTCGATTCACCGCTCCGCCTGTCGCGGCCGTACGAATCGTACATGGGCTGCCTGAGCGTGCCCGCGCGTGTGGCGGACGCGGCCGAGCGCGCCTCGGTGCTGCTCGACTACCGCACGCCGCGCAAGCAGGTCGCCGAAGTGATCGAGGGCGCGTATCCCGGCATCCGCCGCGAGAACATCCACGTGTGGACCCTGCGCGGCAAGAGCCGCATCGGCCGCCTGGGACGGCTGTGGGCGGAGTGGGAGGAGCTCGGCGTCCACCTCGTCGAGGACGGCTGGAAAGCGCCCTCCGGCCTGGAGGTGTTCACCGACTCGGGGACGTACGCTCCCACGTTTCTCGTCGGCAGCTGGCGTGACGAGGCACAGGCGACGCACGTCTTTCTCTGCGATGGGTACGCAGCGACCGCCGAGGCGATGCAGGCGGCCAGCCTGTCGGACGTCCTCGACGTCGATTCCACCATGGCGATGTTCTCGCCGTCCTTCGATCTGCCGTGCGATGCCGAGGCGCGGCTGATGCAGCTCGACCCTGCGTCGCCGGACTTCGCGCGACAGCTCACGGAGCTGAACGGTGGCCGGCAGGTGGAGGCGGGCAGGGTGCGTGCCTACGCGGAGGCGATTCGCGACGCGGCCGCCTCCAACATGCCGATCGGCAGGCGCGGGCTACGGGCCGACGACTTCCTGCCCGAGAAGGACTGGCACGTGCTGGCGAGCGCCGGCTACATGTGCGACGACCCCTACACGGGCGCTCCCGGAGTCACGCAGGTGGCCGACGGCGTCTACCGGGTGACCACGCGCCTGGCCACGCGCAAGGCCTCGAGCCGGATCACCTTCACCCTGCGGCTCATGGAGTCGCTGGAGACGACGCGGCAGGTCTTCAGCCCGCTCCTCGTGCGGTTCCTCTCGGGTGTCGATCACACCATGCGGCCGGTCAAGATCTCCGACTCCGGGCGCATCCGCAACGAGCTGCAAACGATGCTGTCGCAGGCGCTCGAGCACGACGGCGAGCGCATCCGCGTCCACTTCGACCGCATCAACGAAAAGGTGATGCCGCGCGACAAGCAGGCCGCCATCCGCAAGGTGCTCGAGTGGTACAAGGCCAATCACCCGGTGTGGTTCGCCTGGCTCGAGGTCGTCTGAGCGGCACGGGCGCCGAGAAGGGGCCATCTGCTTCGTTGGCTCGGTGTTCCCTCCCTGCGACGTGGCAGGGCCACGCCTCAGTCGGGAACGCCTCGCCGCCTCGCATCTGACCCCTTCTCGCCGCCCTGTGGCGACGTGGCTGGCGGAGCGCGACCGTCACCGCGACCTCGAATTGACGCACTCGTCACCCGGCGGTACCATTTTGAGGCCGAAGTCAGCGACACGGTCGACGGCCTCGTCGAGCGAGTGATCGTCGCTTGAAGAGGCCTCGACCGATCATTGGTGTGTCGCCATGCAGTGAACGCTCGCAAGCATGCACGCCAGCATGGAGATCCGCATGGCCCCTCATTCCTCCCCGCAGCCGGTGCGACAGGCGGACGGCCCCGGCGAGGTGACCGCGACGCTGGACGACGTCGATATTCTCTCCGAGCTCGCGTCACGGCCCGCGCGCCTGCCCGATCACGAGAGCGAAGATCGCGCCCTCGCCGCGCTCGCGAAGAGCATGAGCGAGGATCCGCGCAACATGCTGCAGCGGCTCGTGGAAACGGCGGTCGTGCTGTGCCACGCCGATACGGCGGGGGTCAGCCTTCTCGAGGGTCCGGTCTTCCGATGGGAGGCGGTGGCGGGCGTGTTCGCCTCGTACCGCAACGGCACCATGCCGCGTGAGGCGAGTCCCTGTGGCATCTGCATCAATCGCGACACCACGCAGCTGATGTACCTGCCCGACCGCTGCTTTCCCGCGCTCCGTGCGGAGCCGCGCTTCGTGGAGGCCCTGCTCATCCCCTTCCACGTGCGGGGCACGCCCATCGGCACCGTGTGGATCGTGAGCCACCGGGAGGACCGGAAGTTCGACCGTGAGGACGAGCGCATCGTTCGCGTGCTGTCGCAGTTCGCCTCCGCCGGCTGGCAGCTCTGGAAGGCGTACGAGGCGGCGGAGGAAGCGAACCATCGCAAGGACGAGTTCCTCGCCATGCTGGGGCACGAGCTCCGCAATCCCCTCGCGGCCATCCTCAGCGCGAGCTCGATCTTGAAGACGCGCGGCGCCCTCGAGCCCGGGGCGCTCCGTGCCGCCGACGTCGTGGGGCGCCAGGCGCAGCACATGACGACGATGATCGAGGACCTGCTCGACGTCGCCCGCATCACCGAGGGCAAGCTGGAGCTCCACCGCGAGCCCGTGGAGCTGCAGGCCGTGGTGGCGCATGCCGCGGAAACGACGCGCGCGCACATCGAGCGCCGCGGCCACCGGCTGTCCATTGAGCTGCCGGCGGAGCCGATCCGGCTCGAGGCCGACCCCGTCCGCCTCGCGCAGCTCGTGGCCAATCTTCTCGACAACGCCGCCAAGTACACGCCGGACGGTGGTCAGATCTCGCTCGTGGCCGAGCGCGTCGACGGGGACGTTCGCATGACCGTGGCGGACACCGGAATCGGCATTCCCCCCGAACAGCTCGGCAGCGTCTTCGACCGCTCCACGCAGCTCGGCAGCCCCGCCGGTGGCCTCGGCCTCGGATTGATGCTGGTGAAAAGTCTCGCCGAGCTGCATGGTGGCACCGCGACCGCGGCCAGCGCGGGCGTCGGCAAGGGCAGCCGGTTCACGGTTCGCTTGCCGGTGCTGCCGGGCGCCCGGGAGACGCCGCCGGCTGCGCAGACCGTGGTGACTTCGGCGGCCGTGTCCAGGCGAATCCTGCTCGTGGAGGACAACGACGACGTCGCGGAAGGCCTCGCGATGATCCTGAGCTTCGACGGGCACAGCGTGCGCGTGGCGCGCGACGGCGCCGCCGCGGTGGCCGCGTTGAAGGCCTTCGCTCCGGACGTGGTCCTGCTCGATATCGGGCTCCCGGACGTCGACGGTTACGAAGTGGCTCGGCGGATGCGCGCGGAGCGGCCGCGCGGAGAGCTCACGATCATCGCCTTGAGCGGCTTCGGGCAGGAGCAGCACCGGCTGGAATCGGCGGCGGCCGGCTGCGACGCTCACCTCGTGAAGCCCGTGGACCCCGCCATCCTCCGCGAGATGCTCGCCCGCGCCTCGCTCGCGTAGCGCCGCTACGCGCGTCCGCCCCCCGTCTTCGCACGCTGCCATGTCCCGCACTCTCGACGGAAAGAGGTAGTCATGGAGCTCGCAGGACAGGCCGCCATCGTCACCGGCGCCGGCCGCGGCATCGGGCGCGCCACCGCGCTGGAGCTGGCGCGCCTGGGCGCCGACGTCGTCATCGCCGAGCTGGACGGCGCCAGCGCCGAGCGGACGGCGGCGGAGGTGACAGCGCTCGGTCGGCGCGCGCTCGCCCTGCCCGTCGACGTCACCAGGCTCGCCGATCTCCACACCATGGTCGCGCGCGCGCGCGCGGAGCTCGGGCGCATCGACGTCCTCGTGAACAACGCGGGCATCTACCGCGCGGCGGTAACCCTCGACGTCACCGAGGAGCACTGGGACGCCGTCCTCACCATCAACGCGAGAGCGGTGTTCTTCGCCAGCCAGGCGGTGCTCCCCGTGATGATCGCGCAAAAGCGCGGCTGCATCGTGAGCGTGTCGTCGATGGCGGGCAAGATCGGCAGCCGCACCAACCTGCCCTACAACGCGAGCAAGGCAGCCGTGATCAGCATCACGAAGAGCCTGGCCCTCGCCCACGCCGCCGACGGCATCCGCGTCAACTGCGTGTGCCCGGGCTTCGTGGAGACCGACATGTGGGAGAAGGTTTCGCGCGAGCAGGGCGCCCTCCTCGGGCTCTCGGCCGGCGAGTTCACGCAGCAGCGCGCCGCCCAGATACCGCTGGGGCGCATGCAGCGTCCGGAGGACGTGGCGGCGGTCATCGGCTTTCTCGCCTCGCCGCGCGCCGGGTACATGACGGGCCAGGCGCTGAGCGTCGACGGCGGTCTTGTGATGCACTGATGGCCGGTCGCCTTCCTTCGCACGCGCGCGCCGTCATCATCGGGGGGGGCATCGTCGGGTGCAGCGTCGCCTATCACCTGACGAAGCTCGGCTGGCGCGACGTGGTCCTTCTCGAGCGCCGCGATCTCTCCTGTGGCACGACGTGGCATGCGGCGGGGCTCGTGGGACAGCTGCGGTCCAGTCACAACCTGACCCGCCTCGCGAGCTACGGCGCCGTCCTCTACGAGCGGCTGGAAGCGGAGACGGGCCAGGCGACGGGGTTTCGGCGCTCGGGCAGCGTGAGCGTCGCACGCACCGCGGAGCGCATGATCGAGCTCAAGCGTGGGGCCTCGATGGCGCGGTGCTTCGGCGTCGAGGTGGAGGTGATCTCCCCGCGCGAAGCGGGCCGTCTGTGGCCGCTCATGCGGACGGACGACCTCGCCGGCGCCGTGTGGATTCCGGGGGACGGGCGGACGAACCCGATCGATACCACGCTCGCGCTCGCGCGCGGGGCGCGCAACGGCGGCGCCGCCATCATCGAGAACGTGACGGTGACCGGCGTCCGTCGCGAGCGCGGCGCGGCGACGGGCGTCAGCACGGATGGCGGCGACATCGCGTGCGAGGTGGTGGTGAATTGCGCGGGGATGTGGGGACGCGACGTGGGTCGCATGGCGGGCGTCAACGTGCCCCTGCACGCGGCGGAGCACTTCTACATCGTCACCGAGCCCATGGCGGGGGTCACGCGAGACCTGCCCGTGCTCCGCGATCCCGACGGCTACATCTACGTGCGGGAAGAGGTGGGCGGTCTGCTCATGGGCGGCTTCGAGCCGGCGGCGAAGCCGTGGGGGATGGACGGGTTTCCCCCGGACTTCGCGTTCTCGCTGCTGCCCGAGGACTGGGAGCACTTTCGCGTCCTCATGGAGCAGGCATGCGTGCGCATTCCGTCGCTGGAGACGGCGCCCGTGCGCCGGCACGTGAACGGGCCCGAGAGCTTTACGCCCGACAACCGCTACATGCTCGGTGAGGCGCCGGAGCTGCGGAACTTCTTCGTGGCGGCCGGCTTCAACTCCGTCGGCATCGCCTCCGCGGCGGGCGCGGGCAAGGCGCTCGCGCAGTGGATCGTCGACGGCGAGCCGGGCATGGATCTCTGGGACGTCGACATCCGGCGCTTCGCGCCCTTTCAGGGCAACGCCCGCTACCTGCGCGAGCGCACCACGGAGGTCGTCGGCCTCCTCTACGCGATGCACTGGCCCTTTCGCCAGCCGGAGACGGCGCGCGGCGTGCGCCGCTCGGTGCTGCACGATCGTCTCGCCGCCCGGGGCGCCGCCTTCGGCGTGGGGGCGGGATGGGAGCGCGCGAACTGGTTCGCGACCGCCGGCGTGGAGCCGCGCTATGTCTACACGTACGGCCGCCAGAACTGGTTTCCCTGCGCGGCCGCCGAGCACCGTGCCGTGCGCGAGCACGTCGCGCTCTTCGACCAGTCGTCGCTCGCCAAGCTCCTGCTCCAGGGCCCGGACGCCACCGCCGTGCTGCAGCGGCTGTGTGCCAACGACGTCGACGTGGCCGCGGGGCGCATCGTCTACACGCAGATGCTGAACGCGCGGGGCGGCATCGAGTGCGATCTCACCGTGACGCGCCTCGCGGACGACGCCTACCTGGTGGTCACGGTGGCGGCGGCGGCCACGCACGACGCCGACTGGATCCGCCGCGGCATCGCCGATTCGACGGTCACGCTGACCGACGTCACGTCCGCCTTCACCGTGCTCGGCATCATGGGCCCGCGCTCACGCGATCTCCTGTCGCGGCTGACGGACGCCGACCTGTCGAACGAGTCCTTTCCGTTCGGCGCCGCGCGCGAGATCGAGGTCGGCTACGCGACGGTGCGGGCCGTGCGCATCACCTACGTGGGCGAGCTGGGCTGGGAGCTGTACGTGCCGGCGGAGTTCGCGACGGGCGTCTACGATGACGTGGTGGCCGCCGGTGAAGACCTCGGGCTGCGCCATGCGGGCTACCACGCGATGGACTCGCTGCGGATGGAGAAGGGCTACCGCTCGTGGGGCCACGACATCAGCGGCGAGGACACGCCGCTGGAGGCGGGGCTCGGCTTCGCGGTCGCGTTCAAGAAGGACGGCTTCGTGGGCCGCGAGGCGCTGCTGCGCCAGCGCGAAGAACCGATCGCCCGACGATTGATCATGTTCACCCTCGACGATCCCGAGCCGCTGCTCCTCGGCGACGAGCCGATCTACCGCGACGGCGCCCTCGTGGGACGCATCACGTCGGGCGCCTACGGACACACGCTCGGCCGCTCGGTGGGCATGGGCTACGTCGCTCACGCGGCGGGTGTCGACGCTCCCTTCGTGCGCTCGGCCCACTGGGTGCTGGAGATCGCCGCCGAGCGCTTCGCGGCGCGGGCGCAGCTCGAGCCCCCCTACGATCC
>CAYQQT010000190.1:0-7156 GCA_964419375.1 uncultured bacterium | reverse complement strand
GAGCCAGCGCTTGCCCAGGTACGCCTCGATGACGGCGGGATCGCGCACGACGTCGGCCGGCAATCCCTCCGCGATCCGGCGGCCGTGGTCGAGGACGACCAGCCGGTCGACGAGCTGAACGACTGCGTACATCGTGTGCTCGATGATCACCACGCTCACGCCGGCGTCCCGAACCCGACGCACCAGCACGGCCATCGTCTCCACCCCGTCGCGCGAGAGCCCGGCCAGCGGCTCATCTAATAGGATGAGGTCAGGGGCGCTGGCGAGGCACCGCGCCAGCTCCATGAGCCGCAGATCCAGCGTGGTCAGCGCGCCGGGGACGTCCTCCGCACGCCCTGTCAGCCCGACGGTGGCCAGTGCCGCCCGCGCGCGCTCCCGCGCGCGCGGCAGCGACGTCTCGTGCGCGAAGGCGCCCACCATGACGTTGTCGAGCACGGTGAGCTGCGGGAAGGTGCGAACGACCTGGAAGGTGCGGCCGATGCCGCGGCGGCAGATCGCGCTCGGGCGGAGGCCGTGGATCGGCTGGCCGCGGTAGCGGACCTCGCCCGCGTCGGGCAGCAGAAAACCGTTCAGCACGTTGAACAGCGTCGTCTTACCGGCGCCGTTCGGTCCGATCACGCCGAGGATCTCACCGGTGCTCACGGTGAAGCTCACGTCGTCGAGCGCGTGCAGGCCGAGGAAGGCACGGGAGACGCTCCGCACCTCCAGGAGCGTGGCGCCGCGCTCCACCGGCGTGCGCCCCGCGACGGCCGTGTCGATGCGTGGTGCCGCCGCCGTGACGCCGGCCGGCGCATCGACCGCGCGCCGCGCCGGAAGGAAGGCGCGCAGGCGCCAGTAGATTCCCTCGGGCGCGAAGAGCATCACGAGCACGAGCGCCGTGCCGTACACGACGCCCTGGATCCCCGGCAGCTGGTCGCCGACGGTGGCGTCCAGCGTCTCGCTCATCGGCACCATGATGGCGGAGCCGATGAGCGGGCCCCACTTGCTGCCCACGCCGCCCACGAGGCAGACTACCAGCGTCTGCACGATCACGAGCACGCCGAAGACGGCGTCGGGCGTGACGACGAAGAGGATGGCGTGGGCGTAGATCGCCCCGATGACGGCGGCCGGCGCGGCGCTGAGCATGTAGGCGAGCATCTTGGCGCGGAAGGTGTCGACGCCCGCCGCCTCCGCCGCCTGCTCGTTCGCCTTCAGCGCGCGCAGCGCGTAGCCGAGCCGCGAGCCCTCGATCCAGTGCGAGAGCAGCAGCGTGCCCGCCAGCGCGGCCAAGGCCAGCAGGTCGTAGGCGCGAGGATCGCGGAACTGCATGTACGCGACAGGGCGATCGCGGATCATCGGGATCGGAACCTCCTGGTAACCCAGGAATTCCATGACGATCCGGAAGATGAGCGGATAGGCGAGGGTGGCGAGCGCGAAGTAGATGCCGGCGAGCCGGAACGTGGGCAGGCCGATGAGGACGGCGGCGATGACGGCGGCCACCATGCCGACGACGATCCCGATCCACGGCGTGAGACGCGCGGTGACGACGAGCAGGACCGTGACATAGGCGCCGATGCCGAAGAACGCCTGGTGGCCGAACGACGTCTGGCCCGCGTAGCCGCTGATGATGTTCCAGGAGAGCCCCATCGTCGCCCAGACGAGCACGAGGGTCAGCACGCGATGGTGGTAGCGCTCCGAGAGCGTGAACGTCAGCGCGACGCCGACGAGGACGACGAGGGCGATCGGAAGGAGCCGCCGCATCAGACGGCGCGCAGCCGCTGGCCGAAGAGGCCCTGCGGCCGGAGATAAAGCACGAGCAGGAAGGTGATGAAGACGCCGACGTTCTGGAGCTGGAAGGGCAGGACCAGCAGCGTGAGCGACTGCACGAGCCCGATCAGGAGGCCGCCGGCGAAGGCCCCGGGAATCGACCCGAGCCCGCCGAGCACGACGGCGACGAACATGAGCACGATGAAGTTGACGGCGACCGTGGGCTCGATCGGGTGGTAGGTGGCCAGCAGCCCGCCCGCGGCCGCCACGAGCGCGATGCCCACGCCGAAGGCGAGGCCGTGCATGGCGCGGACGTCGATCCCCTGATACCCGGCGGCCTCCGGGTCGTCAGCCGCCGCGCGCAGCGCCTTGCCGAGATCGGTCCGCGTGAGGAAGACGTAGACAACGCCGGCGAGCAGCAGCGCCATCAGGAAGGCGTAGGAGCGCGCCTGATTCAGCAAGAGCGGGCCGACGGCGAACGCCTGCGTCGCGTAGGCCGTCTTGATCCCGCGCGGCATGGGCGTGAGCAGCATGCTGGTGCCGTTGGTGATGATGAGCGAGAGCCCGAGCGTGAGGATGAGCTGCGCGTCCATCAGGCGCTGCGGATCGCCGCCGCCGGTGACGCGGACGAGCAGCGTGCGGTGAACGACGACGCCGAGGAGGAAGAAGGGCGGGATCACCACGAGCGCGCCGAGCAGCGGATCGACACCGCTCATCGCCAGGAAGTACGTGAGGTACATCCCCAGCATCATGAAGTCGCCCTGGGCGAAGTTCACGACGCGCATGACGCCGAAGATCAGGGCGAGGCCGATGCTCATGAGGGCGTAGACGCCGCCCACGAGCAGGCCCGTCACCACGTACTGCGCGAGGTCGCCGACCGCCACTCGCCGTTACTTGGCGCCGTGCCAGATCGGTTTGCGGGTGGCGTACTCCACCGGCACCACGGTGAACGGCTCGCCGTTCTGCCACTGCACGATGATCGGCGCGGCGCCGACGCGGCGGCCGCGCTCGTCGTACTTGATCCGTCCCGGCGCCAGCGTGGTGGCGGCCGGCCCCGATCGGAGATCCATCTTCGCCACCGCGTCACGGATCGCCTTCGGGTCGGCTGACTTCGCCATCTCCGCCGCTTCCTTGATGATCCAGACGTGGGCGTAGGTCATGAGCGGGTCCTGCGTCATGAACGGCTCGCCCGTGCGCTCCGTGAAGCGCTTGACCAGCTCCTCCTGGCCCTTGAGGGGGTGGGCGGCGGTCACGGTCATGATGTTGTCGAGCAGCTCCTTGCCGACCGTCTTGACGTACTCCGGCGTGACGAGCCAGGCGCCGACGCCCTGGATCGACAGCTTCAGCCCGAACTCCTTGACCTTCTGGAGGACCTGGATCGAGTCCGGGAAGTTGGTGGCGCCGTAGAAGACGATGTCGGGCTGGGTCGAGCGCAGCTTCTGGACGATGGCGGTCGCATCGGAGAGCGGCGGCGTCCACACCTCGTCGACCACGATGTCGATGCCCTTCGCCTTCAGCAGCTTCTCGCGGAGAGGCTTGAAGAAGAAGACGGTGGCCGCGGTGTTGTCGCCGACGATCGCCGCCTTCTTGAGCGTCTGGTTGTTGCGCTTGGCGAGATCCACGACCAGGTCCAGCGCCTGCTCTGCCTGGACGGAGGAGATGGGGCTCGTCTGGAACGTGTATTTCAAGCCGCGCTCCGTGATCGAGTCGGCGTAGGAGAGCGTGAACCACGGCACCTCGAGCCGCTCGGCCACCTCGGTGACGCCGAGGGTGAAGGAGCTGAGCCAGGCGCCGATCCCGGCGCTGATCTTCTCCCGCGACAGCGCGCGCTGGGCCGCGCTCACCGCCTTCTCCACGCTGTCGCCGGCGTCCGCCTCGCGCAGGACGATCTTGGCGCCGCCGAGCGCCTTGATGCCGCCCTGGGCGTTGATCTCCGCGATGGCCATCTCCGCGCCCATCTTCTTGAGCTGCCCCTGGCGCGCCCACCGGCCCGAGAGCGGCACCACCAAAGCGATCTTCACATCATCGGCCGCACGCGCGGCCACGGGCACGAGCATCATCGGCGCCGCCATCAGCACGGCCAGTACGATCGCGAGTGGCTTCATCGATCTCCTCCTCAGGTATATTTCGGGTTACGCTTCTCGAGAAACGCCCTCACGCCTTCCTTGAAGTGCTCGCTGCGCCGCACCCGGTCGCCGAGCTCCTGCTCCAGCGCTTCCCGCGACGACGCGTGGTCGGCGATCGTGCTGCTGATCTGCTGCTTGACCGCCTGCACCGCGGTCGGGCTATTGGCCGCGATGGTCTCGGCCGTCTCGAGCGCCCACGGCATCAGCGCGTCGGACGGCACCACGCGGTTGACGAGCCCGATCCGCGCCGCCTCGGCGGCATCGATCAGCCTGGCGGTCAGCAAGAGGTCCATGGCGTGGACGTGGCCGATCTGCTGCACGAGCTTCACGGTGGCGCCGCCGAAGGGATAGATCGACCAGCGGACCTCGGGCAGGCCGAAGCGCGCGTGCGGCGCCGCCGCGCGGACGTCGGTCGAAAGCAGCAGCTCGAGACCGCCGGCGACGCAGTCGCCGTTCACGGCGGCGACGATGGGCTTCGTGTACGCTCGATTCTTCAGCAGAGCGTGATTCACGATCCGCGCCGTCTCTATATCGGCGGAGAGATCGCCGCTCACGTCGGCGCCCGAGCTGAACGCGCGCGCGCCCGCCCCGGTGAGGACGATGCAGCGACAGCTCTCGCGCTCGAGCCGGTCCCAGAGGGCGGCGAGCTCGGCCATCATGGATCGCGGCATGGCGTTGCGGCGCGGCTGGTTGTCGATGGTGACGACGACGACGTGCGGCCCGTGATCCTGCACGCGGAGCTCCATCAGTCGCGAAGCTCCGGCATGACGACGATCTTTCCGTGCGCCTTGCGGTCGGTCAGCAGGCGAATGGCCTCCGCGCTGCGCTCGAGCGGCAGCCGATGCGTGACGCACGGCTTCACCGTGCCTTCCGCGTACCACCGCAGCAGCTCGTCGACCGACTGGCGGAGCTTGTCCGGGGCGTGCCAGCGGAAATAGCGGAGCGACGAGCCGAGCGCCGCACGATGCTTCACGAGCAGCCGGTTCGCCGGAATGCTCGGGATCCCGCCGACGAATCCGATGAGAAGGATGCGTCCACCCCAGCCGAGCGAGGACAGCGCCGCGTCGAAGAGATCGCCGCCGACGGGATCGAAGCACACGTCGGCGCCCTTGCCATCCGTGAGCGCCAGGACGCGCTCCGTGAGCTTCTCCGTGGCGTAGTTGATCGTCGCGTCCGCGCCACGCTCGCGCGCCACGGCGAGCTTCTCCGCCGTGCTCGCCCCGGCGATGACGCGCGCGCCCATGGCCTTGCCGATCTCCACCGCCGTCAAGCCGACGCCGCCCGCGGCACCCAGCACCAGCAGCGTCTCGCCGGCCTCCAGCCGCCCCTGCCAGCGGATCGCCACATGGCTGGAGATATAGGCGATCGGAAACGCGCCCGCGTCGTCGAACGGCATCGCATCGGGGATGGCGAACGTCTCGGCCTCGTCGGCCAGCGCCTGCTCGGCGAATCCGCCGTAGGCGAGGATCGCCATCACGCGGTGGCCGGGCTTGTAGCGGGTGACGCCCTCGCCGCAGCGCGCGACCACGCCGGCGGTCTCGAGGCCCGGACTGAACGGGAACGGCGGCTGCGTCTGGTAGCGGCCGGCTACCATGATGGAGTCCGCGTAGTTCACGCCCGTCGCCTTGACGTCGATCACCAGTTGGCCCGGACCCGGCGTCGGCGGCGCCACGTCCTCGAGCTTCAGGTCGTCGACGGGCCCCCACGCGCGACAGATCACAGCTCTCATCGCCGGGAAGCATACACGGGTGCGCCGGCTTGCGGTGGACGGATCACCGATGCAGACTGCGGGGACCGTTCATCCCGACGACGACGAAGGAGCACGACCATTCAGCCTGTCCGCGTTCACTTGCGAGTGCCCGGCACTGCGCCGATGCCGCAGCTCATGCGCCTCATCGAGGACGTCGAGAGGGCCGGATTCGACGGCGCCGGTATTCTCGACAGCCAGCTGCTGTCCCGCGACACGTTCGTCGTGCTCGCGCAGGCCGCGACCCACACCCGGCGCCTCACGCTCTTCCCTGCCGTCACCAACCCGCTCACGCGTCACGCCTCCGTCCTCGCCGGCGCGATCCAGAGCGTCGAGGAGCTGGCGCCCGGGCGGGTGACGTTCGTGATGGGGACCGGCTACACTTCGGCGAGCACCATCGGACGGCGCGCGGCGACGCTGGCCGAGATGCGCGAGTGCCTGCGCACCGTGCGCGCGCTGCTCGCCGGCGAGAGCGTCGACTTCGGCGGGACGTCCGGGCGGCTCGCCTTCGCGTCGCGGCGACCGATCCCGCTGCTCATGGCCGCCTCCGGACCGAGAGCCATCGAGCTCGCCGCTGAGATCGCCGACGGCGTGCTTCTCCTTGTCGGCTTCAACCGCGGCATCGTGGAGCGGGCGCTCGAGCATCTCGAGCGCGGCGCCCGCCGTGCGGGCCGGCGGGTCGAGGATCTCGAGATCATCTGGGCGGTGCGGACCGCGACCGCAACCACCACGGCGGAGGCGCGGCGGCTCGCGCGCCCGACGGCGGTTCACTGGGGCGTCCTGCGCTGGGGCGGGCACTGGCTGGAGCCGGCGGGGATCCGGCTGCCGAAGCTCGACATCCCGGAGGCCGTGTCGAAGATCTACCCGGATCTCTCTCACGCCTACGACTGGGAGGCGGCCATCGCCGCCACGTCGTTTGTCTCCGACGAGCTGGTCGCTCAGCTCTGCGACGCGCTCGGACTGATCGGAGCGCCCGCGGATTGCGCCGGGCGGATCGCGGAGATGACGAAGCTCGGCGTGCGGAACCTCTACCTGATGCCGGTGCTGACGTTCGCGCCGCCTTCGCCGGAGATCGCTGCGTTCCGAGATGTCGTGTTTCCGCGGCTGCGGGATGCTGGGCTACGCTGAACGGGATGGAGGTACGCGATGGCCATTCAGCTCGACCACATCATCGTTCCCGCCCGTGACCGTGTCGAGGCCGCGAACCTTCTGGCCGGCCTCCTCGACGTGCTGTGGGAGAAGTCCCAGGGCGAGTTCACGCCCGTGTACGTCAACGAGAGCCTGACTCTCGACTTTGCTCAGCGCCCCGAGTTCGAAGGCAGGCATCACATCTGCTTTCGCGTATCGGACGCCGAGTTCGATGCGATATTCGGTCGGATCCAGGCCGCGGGGATCAAGTACCGCAGTCGCCCTCACGGCGAGGACGATCTTCGAATCAACACGCGCCTCGGCGGGAAGAATCTCTACTGGCAGGACGCGGACGGCCACCTCTGGGAGATCCTGACGGTCAGCTACGCCCGGCGTGCCCAGACCACGT
>CAYQQT010000189.1:0-7216 GCA_964419375.1 uncultured bacterium | reverse complement strand
GTTGGTCCTGTGGATTGTAGTAGCGACAAGCTTCGTGGCGCCGCTTCGGCTTAACAGGTGCGGGTTCGATGACGGGACTCGTTGCCCCCCAAGCTTCTTCGTCGCGCGACCCTAGGAGGCATCCAATGCTTCGAGCGACGTCTCTTCCCCGACTCACGGTTCGGCTCGCCGCCGTCCTTTCGTTCGCCGCGCTTCTTTACAACGCCGCCCCGGCATCGGCCCAAGCGCTACTGGGCTCGGCACAGAGTTACGCCGTCCTCGGCGCTTCGACAGTCACCAACACAGGCCCTTCCGTCATTACCGGAGATTTGGGTGTCAGCCCGGGCACCGCGATCACCGGCTTTCCTCCGGGGCTCGTCGGAGGGACGATACACGCTGCCGACGCGGTGGCTAGTCAAGCGCATATCGCTGCCAGGCTCGCGTTCACCACGCTCGAAGGTCTGCCGTGTACGCGCGACTTGACCGGTGTGGATTTGGGCGGACTCATCCTGACGCCAGGCGTCTACTGCTTCAGTTCATCGGCGCAGCTGACGGGTACGCTCACGCTTAACGCACAGGGCAACCCCGACGCTCTCTTCGTGTTCCGGATGGGAAGCGCGCTGACGACAGCAAGCAACTCGTCCGTCGTCATGATCAATGACGGCGGCGGCAACTGCAACGTGTACTGGCACGCCACGAGCAGCGTTACGCTTGGGACCGGCACACAATTCGTCGGTCATATCCTGGCGCAAGCCAGCGTCACCATGAATACCAGCGCCGACTTGATCGGCAGCGCCTTCGCGCTTACCGGTGCGGTGACGTTGGACAGCAACACCATCGAGGTCGCCGCCTGCAGCACCTTGTCCAATAAGCCGCGACTGTGCGTGACGGGTTCTGGCGAGATCGCGGTGCCGAAGCCGAACAATATCAAGCCGACGGCGGGCGGGACCGGTAGGGCCTCGTTCAGCCTCGACGCGCGGCGGGACTACGAGGACGGTCCGGTGACTGGCTTCTTCGAATACGAGAATCCCGTGCAGCGGCTTTACGTGAGGGGCAAGGTCACCAAGCTCGAGGTGCTCTCAAGGAAGACGAACGGGTCGCCCCTGACCGTGCTGGTCTCCGGCGCCTGCGACAAGAGCGTGCCGCAGTGCCGCTTCGCGATCACCGTGAGCGTGGACAAGCCGGGTACTAGCGACTACCTCGGGATCGCGGTGACCAGCGCGCTGAACGAGGTCAGGTCGCTGCGCGTCGTCCGCGGTGGCTCCATAATCTTCAGCAAGTAAACCTGGTGGGGCAACGCCATGGTCTTTCACATGTTGCCCGGGGTCGTCCCCGGGCAACACTGGTTCTATAATAATAGAGACGTGACTATCTCCTCCGCGTGTCCCTGGGTCGCGCAGGACGGCCGGCCGTGCTGGATGTGCCGCCTCGCATCTTGGCGCCCGTGGTCCACCCGCTCCGTAGGCCACTGAGATGCCCGGCGTAGGGATGATCAAGCGCAGGTTCTTCAACCCCGTCGTCGATGACGGGTTAGTAGAGTCCGGCCCCGCCGAGTGGAACCACTCGCTCGTCATCGACGGCGGCGCCGCCGGCGACGTCCTCGTGCGCGACAGCGCCGCGGACGACGGGTGGGCGTGGAAGGCTGGCGCGGACTTCGCGGACGCCGCGCACGACCATGACGGGGTGTACTCCCCGCTCGGTCACAACCACGACGCGACCTACTCCCTCCTCGCGCACGACCACGCCGGGGTCTACTCTCCGATCGTGCACGACCACGACGGCGTCTACGTCAAGGCGGACGGCAGCACGGCGGGCTACGTCGGTCAAGCCAGCATCACGACACTCGGGACGATCGCCACCGGCGTGTGGTCGGGGACCGCCGTCGCGGCGAACAAGGGTGGGACTGGGCAGACGGTCTACGCGGTCGGGGACCTCTTCTACGCCAGTGCGACGAAGCCTGCGCGTCCCAACTCCTCAAGATGGCTGCGAAGTAGGCCGGGATTCGCCGAGCCCTCACGGAAGAGTCGAGCGCCGCTCGCCGTCAGGGTTCTTCGAGGCATGGCAGATGCGGGCCGAGCAGCCTGCTGCCAACGAATCGCATCGCGCCGTGCAGCGAACCGCGCCGATCAGGGTCGTCGCGTCGAACCGTGTCCGCCCGAACAGCGTGAGGCCATGGAAGAGGCGCTGCGGCACTTCGGTCTGATCTGACGGATGGGAACTACACCGTCGACGGTGTCGTGTAACGAGTCGGCTCGGCTTCTCGCCGCGTTCCATTGCGCTCGAGCCCATCGAGGACGAACTCGGTGTGCCGGCTGAAATGGAGGAAGAGCGCCATGAGGTCGATGGCCGTCTGAAAGTTACGCGGTCGCGTCACGAGCACCCGGAGGATATTCCGCCAGAAGTACCATGCTGTCTCGTGCTTGAAGCCCAGCCGCCAGACCACGGCACCAAGGGCGGCGATCTCGGCCCAACGGCCCCTGGGCGGGCCGAGCTGCTTGGGCTGTCGACGGAGTCGACGGACGAGCGTCAAGACCCGGTCGAAATAGGGTTTCGGCGAGTACAGGCGACGCAGAATCGACGCGAACTCGTCGAGAATCTCCGCGCGGGGCCGCGCCGGCGTGAAGTTCAAGCCGGACGTGGCCTGATCCACCTCGCCCGGTCGCTGCACGGAGTAGTCATCAGCGAGACGGCCCTCGCGAGCGAGCCGACGCGTGAGCTGGGTGTTGGGAAGCGCGGTGAGCAGCCCGACCATGGCCATCGAGATTCCCGCCGCCTCCACACACTCCACGATCGAGTCCCCGGCCCCCTGTGTCTCGCCGTCGAACCCCAGGATGAAACCGGCCGTCACAACCATCCCGTGCGCATTCAGGCGGTGAACACTCTCCACGATGGGGGAGCGCGTATTCTGCTTCTTCTGGGTCCGAACCAGGAGCTCCTTGTTGGGCGTCTCGATGCCGATGAAGAGCCAGCGGAAGTCCACGGCCTCCATCATGTCGATGAGCTTGAGATCGTCCGCGAGGTTGAGGGTGGCCTCCGTACTGAAGTAGAAGGGGAAGTTGTGCTCCCGGCTCCACGTCAGAAGCTCCGGCAAGAACGCCATCACGGCCTTCTTGTTCCCGATGAAATTGTCATCGACGAGATCGACGTGCCCTCGGTAACCCAGCCGGTAGAGTCCGTCCAGTTCCTGAAGGAGCTGCCCCGGCGCTTTCGTGCGAGGCTTGCGGCCATAGAGCTCGATGATGTCGCAGAACTCGCAGTTGAACGGGCAGCCCCGGGAGAACTGGATCCCGATGTGCAGGTACTTGTTCAGCTCCAGCAGGTCGAAGCGCGGCGGGGGGGTGCGGGTCACGTCGGGCTTCTCCTCGGAGCGGTACGTGCCGTGCGTGGCGCCCGCTTCGAGGTCGGCGAGGAACTTCGGGATCGTCATTTCCCCCTCGTCGAGGACGAGGTAGTCAGCGCCGGCGTACACGGCGGGCTGGCTCGTGGGATCTTGGCCGCCGACGACGATGCGCTTGCCGTGCGCGTGACAGAGCTCGATGAGCGAGAGGAGATTCCGCTGCTGCGGGATCATGCCACCGGCCATGACGATATCCGCCCAATCGAGAAGCGTGGTGTCCATCTCCTGAACATTGAGATCGAGGAGCCGGATCGACCACTCCTGGGGCAGGAGTGCGGCGACGGTGATGAGACCGAGGGGCGCCGCGGGGTAACGGGCTCCGAAGAGCTCGCACACCTCGCGGTAATTCCAGTAGCTGAACTCCGAGAACCGCGGAGAGATCAGGAGGCATCGCATCATCGTGTTGTAGGAGGATGTGCCGAAAGAGGCTCCGCGTCAAATGGCCTTCGCGACGAGGCGGAACGCGGTCCTTTCGGAGCTCCGGGCTGGGGGCGTATCGTGAGTATCAGTCTCCCGCACGGCGTTTCCGCTCGTACGAGCGCTCCTCGCGATCAACGCGCGCGCGGCTGCAGGCTAGCAGGCTCACGGGGGAACGCGCATTGGACCTTGGTCCAATGGGGCCGAAACATCGTGCGGGCTATGGTGAGAAGCGTGAGAAACACTCCCGCCGCGCGGCGGTGCGCGGCCGTGCTCGTGATCCTCGCGGCGGTTCTGTGGTGGCACCGGTGGGCGCCGGTGCTGATCGTCGTCGCGTTCGTGGTCTGGGTCATCCTCCACAAGCGGCTCGAGAGCGAGCGCGGTGAAGGACGTCAGCCCGCGTGGCGGCGCGTGTGGCCGCCCGCCACCCTCGTGCTCGTCGTGCTGATCGTCGGCGGCACGGCGCTGTACTCCGCATCGAACCACGCGATCGAAGCGAAGATCCTGCCGGTCGCGCTGAACGCGTGCGCCGGGTTCATGGTCGTCGGCGGAATCTGGAGGCGGGTCTCGGCGTCGTGATCGCTCGGGAATCTCTGGAGTCTCCCATCCGCGCCGAGCTCTTCGGGCTCGAGCGCCTCGAGCAGCACGCTGAGAGCCTCGCGGCCGCCCAGCTCGTCATCGGGCCGTCGGGCCGCGGTCGGCCCCTGTTGGCGCGCGTCGAGGACAACGCGCGCGTCCTCCTCGAATCGTACCGGATCGTGGCCACCGCGACCCGTGAAGAGCGCGCGATCACGCCGGCGGCGGAGTGGCTGGTCGACAACTTCCACGTCGTCGACGAGCAGCTGCGCGAGATTCGCGACGACCTGCCGCCCGGCTTCTATCGGAAGCTGCCCAAGCTCCTCGAAGGCCCGCTCGCCGGCTATCCGCGCGTCTACGGGATCGCGTGGGCGTTCGTCGCCCACACCGACAGCCGCTTCGATCCCGAGCTGCTCCGCCGATTCGTGCAGGCCTACCAGCGCGTGCAGCCGCTGACCATCGGCGAGCTGTGGGCGGTGGCGATCACGCTGCGCATCGTGCTCGTCGAGAATCTCCGGCGCCTCGCGGAGAGCATCGTGCGCGCCAGCACCGCGCGCCACGAGGCCGACGTCCTCGCGGACGAGCTGCTCGGCGTGGGCGCGGGCGAGGGCGACGAGGCTGTCGCGCCCGACCAGAGCGGCCTCGCGCGCTTCGAGGACGAGCCGCTCGTCACCGCCTTCGCGGTACAGCTCGTCCGGCGGCTCCGGGAGCAGGATCGCGCGGTGACGCCGGCGCTCCTCTGGCTCGACGGGCGGCTGGAGGCGCAAGGGACGACCTCCGACGACATCGTCCGCGTCGAGCATCAGCGGCAGGCCGCGATGAACGTGACCGTCCGCAACGTGATCATGAGCATGAGCCTCATCTCCGCCCTCGACTGGGCGGATTTTGTCGAGACGGTCAGCCTCGTCGACCACGTGCTGCTCGTGAGCGCCGGCTATGGCGCGATAGACTTCGCCACTCGCGATGCCTATCGGCACGCGGTGGAGGAGCTCGCGCGCGGCTCGGACCGGGCGGAGCTCGACGTCGCGCGCCAGGCCATGGCGCACACGCGCGCCGCGGACGTGCCCGACGATCGCCGGAAGGATCCCGGCTTCTATCTCATCGGCGGCGGGCGCATCGCCTTCGAGCAGGCGCTGGGCTACGGGGCGCCCCTCTCGCACCGGCTGCTGCGCGCCTACGTGGCGGCGGCGACGCCCGGCTATCTGGGAACGATCGCCGTCCTCAGTGGCTTGATGCTCGCCATGCCGCTCGTCGCGGCCTGGGACGCCGGCGTGGGACCGGTGAGCCTGGTCCTGCTCGCGCTGCTCGCCGCCGTCCCGGCCTCGGACCTCGTGATCGCGGTCCTCAATCGAAGCGTCACCTCGTTCGTGCCGCCGTCGGTGCTGCCCCGGCTCGCGCTCGCCGACGGCGTGCCGCCGCATCTCAGGACCATGGTCGTCGTGCCGGTGCTGCTGACGGACGACGCCGAAGTCGCGCAGCAGATCGATCGGCTCGAAGTCCACTACCTCGCGAATCCGGACGGCGATCTTCGCTTCGCGATTCTCTCGGACTGGCTGGACGCCCCCACGGCCAGCCTGCCGGGCGACGACGACACGCTGGCGGCGGCGCGGGAAGGGATCGCGCGCTTGAACCGGCGCCACGGCGAGCGCTTCCTCCTCTTTCACCGCCGGCGTCTGTGGAACGCGCGCGAAGGCGTGTGGATGGGATGGGAGCGCAAGCGGGGCAAGCTCCACGAGCTGAATCGACTCCTGCGAGGAGCGACGGACACGAGCTTCGTGCCCACGGACGCTGTCACGCCCGCGGACGTGCGCTACGTCATCACCCTCGACGCCGACACGCGGCTGCCCCGAGGCGCCGTGGAGCGCCTGGTCGGCACGATGGCGCACCCTCTCAATCGGCCGCGGCTCGATCCCGGACAGCAGCGCGTCGTCGACGGCTACGCGGTGCTTCAGCCGCGCGTGACGCCGCCGCTTCCTTCGCGCGAGGGTTCCTTCTTCCAGCGTCTGTCGTCCGGCCCCGCCGGCGTCGACATGTACGCGTCGGCGGTGTCCGACGTGTACCAGGACCTGTGGGGAGAAGGGTCGTACACGGGCAAAGGCATTTACGACGTGGACGCGTTCGAGACGGCGCTGGCGGGGCGGGTGCCGGAGAACGCGCTCCTGAGCCACGATCTCTTCGAGGGCGTCTTCGCGCGCGCCGGGCTCGTGACGGACGTCGAGCTGTTCGAGAGCGCGCCGTCGCACTACGCTGTCGCGGCGGCGCGTCAGCATCGCTGGGCGCGCGGCGACTGGCAGCTGCTGCCATGGATCTTCGAAACGCGGATCCCGTTGATCGGGCGCTGGAAGATGCTCGACAATCTTCGTCGCACCCTGTCGGCGCCGGCGGCCTTTCTGACGCTCGCCGCCTCCTGGATCGCTCCGGGCGCGTCCCCCGCGGCGTGGAGCCTCTTCATTCTGGCGACGACCGCCGTGCCCTCGCTCGTGCCGGTGCTGGGCGGATTGATCCCGCACCGGCGTGGCATCTCGAAGCGGAGCTACTTCCGCGCGGTCGGGCGCGACGTCGTGCTCGCCGCCTCGCAGATCGGGCTCACGATCGCGATGCTGGCGTATCAGGCGTGGCTGATGGGCGACGCGATCGTGCGCACCCTCGTCCGCGTGTACGTCACGCATCGCCGGCTTTTGGAATGGGTGACCGCGGCGCAGGCGAGAGCCGGTCTTCGTCTCGATCTTCGTGGGTTCTTCCGCCGCATGATGGGCGGGGTCGCGCTCGCCGTCGCCGCGGCGGCGGTCGTCGCGTGCGTCCGGCCCGCGGCGTTGCCGGCGGCGTTGCCGTTCCTGGCGCTGTGGC
>CAYQQT010000188.1:0-7254 GCA_964419375.1 uncultured bacterium | reverse complement strand
GTCTCCAGGAACACCACGAGGAAGCTGAGCATGATCAGCACCACCACCACGGGGGTCAGCCACCAACTCTTGCCGTTCCAGATGAACGAGAGCAGCTCCCGGGAGGTGGAAAGGTTGGTGCGCGTGGTACGGGGCTGTTTCATCGGGCTCCTCCTGCTACCGCCCCCGTCGCGGGCGTCACGACGCCCACGCGCTCGAAGAGGCTGGTGAATTGTTCGGCGACCACCGCGTGTCCCTCGCACTCCATGTGGGCGGTGTCGAAGAAGAGGTCGCCCCGGCCTTCCAGGGATGCCTGCAGATCGAGGACGGGCAGGCCGCGCCGCTGGGCCACCTCGCGGATGGTGTCGTTGTACTTGCTGTAGATGAGGTGGAACGCTTTGAGGTTGTGCGTGTAGTACGGGAAGTAGAGCTTCTTGATCTCCGAGGCCGGCATCTCGGGCCGCAGCGGGCTGGGCAGTGTCACCAGGACCACGCGCGCGCCCGTCTTGCTCGCCACGTCGATCATCGCCACCAGATTTTTCTTGAACACGTAGGGCGTGTAGCCGTCGTACGCGCGCGCCGCCGCCGCCGGCAGCTCCGTCTCCACGCTCTGGAAGCGCGGCCGCACGTAGGAGAACATCACCTTGCGCCAGAACTTGATGAGGTACACGTCGTACAGCGCGTACGACAGGCGCGCGAAGCGCTCGGAGGCGCCGGGGTTGCCGGGGTCGTGCTTCATCATGTCGTTCCAGCCGATGTAGAGCGTCACCATGTCCGGCTGGTAGCGCACGATGTCGCGCTCGAGCACGGCGAGGGCGTCGCGGGAGTTGTAGCCCTCCACGCCCGCGTTGATGACCTCGAAGCGCCGCCCCGCGCCGGGCCGGTTCAGCCGCTGCTCGAGCTGCGCCGGATACGGACAGAGGTCGCCCGCGAGGCCGAAGGTGGTGGAGTCGCCGACCGCGAAGATCCGATAGACGCCGTCCGCCTTGTGCGCGTCGAACTCGCCGCCGCGGAAGCCCTTGGAGTTGACGCGCACGCGCCCGTCGCTGAGCACGCGGTCGTAGTTGGGCACGAGCCGGATTATCCCCGACGCCACGTCGTAGCGCTGGTACGAGTGGCGGAAGAAGTAGACCCACGTGCGCAGCCCCAGCTCCAGCGCGCCCAGGAGGACGAGGGTCATGCACGTGACGATGACGACTTTCTTCATCACTTTTCCACGAGGTAGCGGTCGAGGACGAGCATGTCCATGCCGCTGCGGCTGAAGGTGCTGTACGCCTGCGCGGGCGTGTTGACGATGGGCTCGCCCTTGAGGTTGAAGGACGTGTTCATCACCACCGGCACGCCCGTCGCCTTGCCGAACGTCTCGATGAGCTTGTGGTAGCGCGGGTTCGTGTCCTTGAACACGGTCTGCAGCCGCGCGGTGCCCCCGTGCGTGGCCGCGGGCACCACCGCGCGCTTCTCTTCCTTGACGGGGACCACGAGCAGCATGAAGCGGGCGGCGTGGTGGCGCTCCGGGTCCTTGAGGTCGTAGAACTCGTGCGCGTGCTCCACGAGCACGGAGGGCGCGAAGGGCCGGTAGGGCTCGCGGAACTTGATCTTGGTGTTGACGATGTCCTTCATCTCGGCGCGCCGCGGGTCGGCGAGGATGCTGCGGTTGCCGAGGGCGCGCGGGCCCCACTCGAAGCGCCCCTGGGACCAGCCGATCACCTTGCCCTCGGTGAGCGCCTCGCTCACGCGCGTCATGAGGCGGTCGTCGTCTTCCATGTACTCGTGGCGGATGTTCTGCTCACGCAGGAAGGTGCGGATGGCGTCCTCGCCGTGCTCCTCGCCGAGGTAGGCGTGATCCATGACGTACGTGCGCGGGTGGCCGAGCACCGCATGGTGCACGTAGAGGGCGGCCCCGATGGCGCCACCGCCGTCGCCCGCGGCAGGCTGGATGTAGATCTCGTCGAAGGGCGTCTCACGGATGATGCGGCCGTTGGCCACGCTGTTGAGCGCGACTCCGCCCGCCATGCAGAGCTTGCTGAGCCCAGTCCTGGCGTGGGCGGCGCGCGCCATCCCGAGCACGATCTCTTCCGTCACGCGCTGGATGCTGGCCGCGATGTCGGCGTAGTGCTGGTTCTGCTTTACCTGCTCCGCGAAGTCGGCGGGGCGGGCGCCGAAGTAGTCCGGATAGCCCGTCTCCTCGGTGAAGAAATGCGCGCCCGGCGTGCGCGGCGTGCCGAAGAGCTTCTCGAACTTCGGCGCGAAGGCGGTGTCGGGGGAGCGGTGATACGAGAAATAGTCCATGTCCAGGGCGAAGGCGCCGTCGTCCGAGAGGCGGATGAGCTTGCGCACGTCCTCCACGTACTTGGGCTCGCCGTAGGGCGCCATGCCCATGACCTTGTACTCGCCCTCGTTCACCTCGAAGCCAAGGAAGGCCGTGAACACGCTGTAGAGCAGGCCGAGCGAGTGCGGGAAGCGGATCTCGGACAGCAGCTCGAGGCTGGTGCCGCGCCCCACGCCCATGCTGGCGGTGGCCCACTCGCCCACGCCGTCCACCGTCAGCACCGCCGCCTCCGAGTAGGGCGAGCAGTAGTACGCCGACGCCGCGTGGGACATGTGGTGGCTGCTGAAGAGCACGCGGTCGGGCGCGATGCCGAGCCGGCTGCTGATGAGGCTCTTCACCCAGAGCTTCTGCGACAGCCACTTCACCATCGACTCCTTGAACACTCGGAAGGAGCGCGGCGAGCTCTGGAGCGTCGACATCAGGATGCGCTCGAACTTCAGGAAGGGCTTTTCGTAGAAGACGACATAGTCGAGGTCCTCCGCCCGGACCGACCCCGTGCGCAGGCAGAAGTCGATGGCGAGCTGGGGGAATTCCGGATCGTGCTTGATGCGCGAGAAACGCTCTTCTTCCGCCGCCGCCACCACGATACCGTCCTGGACGAGTGCCGCCGCCGCGTCGTGGAAGAACGCCGAGATGCCGAGAATATTCATGTGGCGCTCCTTTAAGATTGCCGCCGGGCGATGTCCATGGCGGTGGGCGCGGGGCTCACGGTGGAGACGGGAAGGGGCTGCCATCCCGGCTCCGCGCGCAGACGCAGGGGATCGGCGAACCACCTCAGCGCGAGCGCAAAGGGGGTCATGAAGACGAAGTAGACGAGCATCATGACGATGTGTGAGTTCACCCGCCCGATGGCATGGGCGACGACGAGCCACTTCCGCCACAGCGCCTTAAGCATGAGCATGAGATCTCTCTTCCACCGCGGTGCGACACCGCGTTTCAAAGTCGAGGGCCACGCGGCCCCAGGAGAATCGTTTCTCGACGAGCGCGCGGCCCGTCTCGGCGAGCCGGCGCCGGCGCTCGGGGTCGCGCAGGAGCGCCACCACCGCCTGCGCGAAGTCGTCCGCGCCGTCCGCGAGCACGAGGTGCTCGCCCGACACCACGGGCAGCCCTTCGGCCCCGATGGTGGTGGAGACCACGGGCTTGGCCATCGCGAGCGCCTCGAAGATCTTCAGGCGCGTGCCGCCGCCGATCCGCAGCGGCACCACGCACACCGTTGCTTCCGCGAGGTAGGGACGCACGTCGTCCACCGTGCCCGTCACCGTCGCCCCCGCCGCTTCCGCCGCCTGCCGCAGCCGCGCGGAGGGGTTGCGTCCCACCACCACGAAGCGGGCGGCGGGAACCTCGGCGCGCACGCGGGGCAGGATGGCGTCCACGAAGTGGACGACCGCGTCGTCGTTCGGGTACCAGTCGAGCGAGCCCGTGAACACGATGGTGGCCGGCTTCTCGTGCCAGCCGTTGGGCGCGAAGTATTCGATGTCCACGCCGGTCTCGACGGCGGCCACCCGCGCGTCGGGCGCGGTGGCGGCGAGCAGCTTGCGGTCCGCCTCGGAGACGGCGAGCGTGAGGCGCGCCTCCGTGCACGCCGCCGCTTCGTAGCGCCGCATCTTGCGCCACTCCAGCTCGAGCAGCGCGCGCCGCCACACGGGGCCGGGCGCCTGCGCGAGGCGCTTCCAGATCACGTGCTCGACGTTGTGCTCGAAGAGCACCACGGGCACGGGCCCGCCCAGCGGCACGTTGGGCACGGCCACGAGGAAGTCCGCCACGCAGAGGTCGAAGCCGCCGGTGGCGAGGAGGCGCTCCACTTCCTGCCGCACGGCCGGGATCCGCCAGCGCCACACGTCGAGCGGCAGCGGCGACAGCCACGAGCGCGTGGTGGCGAGCGCGAAGGCCGCGCTGCCCACCTTGGCGGGGGCGTACTCCAGCGAGATCACGCGCTCGCACGCGGGCAGGTGCGCGGCGAGGGCGTTGCCGTCGTCCCCGGGGGCGTGCGTGGTGACGAGCGTCACCTGGTGGCGCTGCGACAGCTCCGCCACCGTGTGGAACGTGCGCAGGCGGCCGCCGGTGTGGAGCGGCCACAGGCCGCCCACTTTCACCCAGAGGATGCGCAGCGAGGCCTCGTTCATGCGTGGGCTCCGATGGAGGTCACGTCGTCCCCTTCAATGCACGAGCGGTGCCACATTTCCAGGTTGATGAGCGCCCACAGCTGCTGAGCGTGCGACGCGGTGCCCGCGCGGTGCTCGCCCGCGAGCTGGCGCAGGATCCCAGGATCGAAGAATCCGCGTGCTAGCGCGCGCGGTCCGAGCACGAACTCTTCGACCAATGGCCAGAACTCGCCCTGCAGCCAGCGGCCCACCGGGACCGGAAATCCCATCTTTTTGCGCGTGAGGATGGCGGGCGGCACCAGCGTCGCCACCGCCTCGCGCAGCACCGCCTTGGTGCGCCACCCCCGCAGCTTGAAGCTCGCCGGTAACGACACGGCGTATTCTGCGAACGCCGTATCCAGGAAGGGCACGCGGCTTTCGATCGAGGCCGCCATGCTCATCTGGTCCTGCTTCATGAGCAGCTCCACCAGGTAGGTCTGTAGATCTGCGGCGCTCATGCGGTCGAGGGGGCCGCCCGCGGCGCTGTCGTAGTACCCCAACCCCTCCGCGTAGGGGTCCTGCGCCAGCCGTGCCGGATCGGCGAGCAGCCGTTCCTGGAGGCCTTGGGAAAACACGGAAAAGTTTTCGTAGAACAGATCGCGGGGGCTTGCCCCTCGCGACAGGAAGCTGCGTGACGCGTATCGCCCCGCGCGTCCCGGCAGGCCTTCGGCGAGGCGGCGCGCGCCGGCGCGCAGCGGCCCCGGCAGGTGCTGCCATGCGCGGCCGAGCCGATGGTTCCAGGCGGTGACGCGGTAACGGTTGTAGCCGAGGAAGAGCTCGTCGGCGCCTTCGCCGGTGAGCACGACCTTCACGTGGTCACGCGCCAGCCGCGACACGAAGTACAGCGGCACGCTGGAGGTGAACGCGATGGGCTCGTCCTCGTGCCAGATGAGCCGCGGCAGCGTCTCGAAGAACTCGCGCGGGGAGACGATCACCTCGCGGTGCTCGGCGCCCACCGCGTTCGCGGCCATGCGCGCGTAGGGCAGCTCGTTGGCGCCCGGCTCGTCGAAGGCCACCGAGAAGGTGCGGATGGGCTCTTTCACGAGGGGCGCCATGAGGGCGGCGAGGATGCTGGAGTCGATGCCGCCGGACAGGAAGAGCCCGAGCGGCACGTCGCTCATCAGATGGCTCGCGACGGCCGCCCGCAGCCGCTCGCGCACCTCGTCCGCCGCCTGCCGGAACGTGAGCGCGGTGTTCGTGCCCATCTCCGGCAGCGACCAGTACCGGCGGTGGCGGACGCCGTGGCGGCGCGACCACGTCAGCGTGTGGCCCGGGCGCAGCTTGCGCACGGAGCGGTAGAACGTCTCCTCGCCGGCGGTGAAGCCGGTGGCGAGGTACTCCGGCAGCACGCGGTCGTTGAACGCGGGGGGCTGCGCGGTGACGGCGAGGATCGCCTTGATCTCGGAGGCGAAGAGGAGCTCCTCGCCGTCGATCATGTAGTAGAGGGGCTTGATGCCGAGCCGGTCGCGCGCCAGGCACAGCTCATCGCGGCCGCGGTCCCAGATGGCGAAGGCGAACATCCCCTGCAGGCGCTCCACGCACCGCTCGCCGAGATCCTCCCACAGGTGCAGGATCGTCTCCGTGTCGCTGCGCGTGCGGTAGCGGTGGCCGCGGGCCTCGAGGCCGGGACGCAGCTCGGCGTGGTTGTAGACCTCGCCGTTGTAGACGATCCACGCGCTGTCGTCCTCGTTGCTCATCGGCTGCTGCCCGGCGGCGACGTCGACGATGGACAGGCGGCGATGGGCGAGCCCCACCGGGCCGTCGATCCACAATCCTTCGCCGTCGGGGCCGCGGTGACGGATGACGTCGCGCATGCGCTTGAGGCGCGTCTCGTCCACCCCGGTGGTTCCGTCCAGGCGCACGATGCCCGCGATGCCGCACATACGCTCAGCCTCCCGTCGTCTGCACCGTGAGGAGCCGGTGGACGCCCGCGGGCTCGCGCCGCGCGCTCACGGGCCAGAAGCTCTCGTCGTCGAAGCGGACGCCTTCCTGCATGGCGTCGAGCCACACGCCCTCCAGCCGGCCCTCGTCGCCGAGCGCCTCCACGTCGGGCGCGGGCGCGTCGCTGTGCTCGACGGGCCACAGCAGCGTGATGACGCGCAGGGGCAGCCGCGCCACCGTGGAAAAGCGCAGGAGCGGCGCGGGCCGGCGCCGGCCGTAGTCGGGCGCCACCCAGCCCCCGATCACGTCCGCCTCCAGCGGCGCCGTCGCGAACGCGCGCAACAGGAGGCCGGAGCCGGTTCTCCCGTGCGCGCGGACCCAGGGCGAGCCGTCCACGTCCACGCGCAGCGGCGCGAACTGGAAACCGACGTCGACGCGGTGCTCGGCGGCGCCGAGCAGGTCGTCGACGATGAGCCAGTAGCGCGGCTTGACGAAGAGCACGCGGCGACGATGCGTCACGGGATCGGCGAGCCGGCCGTACGCGTCGGAGACGGCGTCGACGAGATCGGCGGTGTCGGTGCTCACCCACCGCTGCACGCGCGCGGCCGGGCGCTGCTGCCAGCGGAAGGCGCCCGCCGTCGCCGCCTGCGACTGGCCGTCGATGCTGACCGTGCTGTGGGCGGCGGTGGAGCGAAAGTACTCGCGCCACACCGGGTCCGCCGTGTAGCCGGACATTCCCGGGTCGACGAGGTAGGGCTCGCCGAAGGCGGCGCATTGCACGCTGAGGAGATCGGCGTGGCCGTGGCCTCCGCTCACCCGGCAGCCGAGCGGGCCCGCGTCCACGATGAGCTGGTGCGCGCGTGCCTGCCAGCTCGCCCGCATGACGGCGTAGCCGCCCTGCGCGAAGAGGCGCGAGGCGGGGCC
>CAYQQT010000187.1:0-7291 GCA_964419375.1 uncultured bacterium | reverse complement strand
CCCGCTCCTCGCTCCTCGCCGCGGGACTGCGCTCCTTGGTGGTGCGGGCGGCGGAGACAGATATGGCCCGCTGGAAACCCCTAACCTTCTGGTCTGGGTTTCCAGCGGGCCATGTTTGGCTCTGCCGCGGTGGCTGCCGCGGCCCTACGCGATCAGCTTACGCCTTGCGAACGTTGGCGGCCTGCAGGCCCTTGGGGCCGCGGGTCACCTCGAACTCCACTCGCTCACCTTCGGTCAGGCTTTTGAAGCCCTGAGCCTGGATGGCGCTGAAGTGCACGAACACGTCCTCGCCACCCTCCTGGGTGATGAAGCCGAAGCCCTTCGCGTCGTTGAACCACTTGACCGTTCCCTGTGCCATGTTCTGTGTCCTTCTTCTTTTGCCGTCGAACGCTTACGCGCCTGACGTTCCGGAAGAGCCGCCTCGTGGTGGCTCTCCGCTTGTTAGTCGGAGCCGCACGCTCCGGTGGTGCCGGCAGTACGCCGGAATTTGTACCTCAGTTGCGCGTCGCGGCCGCCAGAACGGCGTGGTGCCGCGGGACCGGGTGACCCAGATGCCGCTCGATCGCACGCAGCTGGTCCTGCTCCTCGGGCGCAGCAAAACTCGAGGCTTGCCCGCTCGCTTCCGCGCGAGCGGTGCGCCCGATCCGGTGGATGTAGTCCTCCGGCGTATGCGGTAGGTCGAAATTGACGACGTGCATGATATCCGGCACGTCGATGCCTCGCGCCGCGATGTCGGTGGCGACGAGGACCTGGTAGCGGCCCGCTTTGAAGCCGTCGAGGGCTTCACGGCGCTGGGCCATGGTGCGATCCGCGTGGATGCGCGTCACGCGATGGCCGGCGGCGCCGACCGCGCGCGCGAGGCGATCCGCGCGATGCTTGGTGCGGGTGAAGACGAGCGTGCGGCCACGCTGTTCGCCGAGCAGCTTCATCAGCAGCGCCGGCTTGTCGCGCCCTTCCGACCGGTACAGCACCTGCGTGACCTTGGCGACGGGCTTGGCCGTGCTGCCCACTTCCACGCGCACGGGCCGCGAGAGATGGTGCTTCACGAGCCGGTCCACCTCGGGCGGCATCGTCGCCGAGAAGCAGAGCGTCTGCCGGTCGAGCGGCGTCATGACGAGGATGCGCTCGACCTGAGGCGCAAAGCCCATGTCGAGCATCCGGTCCGCCTCGTCGAGCACCACGAAGCGCACGCCGCCGAGCGACACCGTGCGCCGCTCGAGGAAGTCGAAGAGCCGGCCCGGCGTGGCCACGATCACGTCGGGACGCTTGGCGAGCGCGGACGCCTGCGGGCCCATCGACTCGCCGCCGATGACGACCGCCGTGCGGATACCCTGCGCGGCGCCCAGGATGTCGAAGTGCTGGGCGATCTGCAGCGCCAGCTCGCGCGTGGGCGCGAGCACGAGGGCGCGCGCGCCCCCTGAAGGCTTCGGGGTGGCCACGAGCCGCTCGATGAGCGGAATCGCGAAGGCCGCCGTCTTGCCGGTGCCCGTCTGGGCACAGCCGATGAGATCACGTCCGTCCAGGATGGGGCCGATCGCCTCTGCCTGGATGGGGGTGGGGATGGAGAATCCCGCCTTGGCGATCGCGGCGAGCATCGCCTTCGTCAGCGGGAGATCAGTGAACGAACGAATCATGATTGACCTTTCTGGATCTGGTAGGAACCTTTGAGACACCCGGGCCCGTGGCCGGGCCCGGGCGGAAGCGACAGGGGGTACCTAAACCTTCCGGACGTTGGCTGCCTGAAGACCCTTGGGGCCGCGCGTGACCTCGAACTCTACATGGTCACCTTCGACCAGGGACTTGAAGCCCTGGGCCTGGATCGTGCTGTAGTGAACGAACACGTCCTCCCCGCCTTCCTGCGTGATGAAGCCATAGCCCTTGGCGTCGTTGAACCACTTCACCTGTCCCTGTACCATTCCGAAACCTCTCTTCGGGCCTTCAGCCCCTGCGTGCTCCCGCGGGGATCGCGGGGTTGCCCGCCGGTATTGGCAGGCAAACAAAAACGCCGCGCGACCTGGGTCCGCGCGGCGTCTGTCTCGATCTTCTTCAATCGGTACCTTTATTCCGTCGTTGAACCAGAACCGCAGCAAGAATTACATGGGGCCGCCGCCAAGTCAACGGAAATCTATTTCCCTGGCTCTATTTCCCTGGTGACGGGCCGGGAGCCGTTCTTCGTGCCCAGCCAGCCGGGGATCGCCACCGAGAACCGCCCCGCGGTTCCGCCGGCCACGACGACGTGAATCTCCTCCGTGGATGGGAACTTCGGAATCATGGTGCCGGGCGCGGGCGGGGTCTTGAAGCGCAGGTTCGTTCCCTCGCCGTGGTCGGCGTCGGGGGCCAGGGAGGCGTACGGAACGCGGATCGTTTCGTGGAGGTGACGCGTGAGGTCGTCGCGGCTCCAGCCGTCGTCGGCGATCGTGCGCGCGTGCTCGGGCCCCACCACCAGCATCGTGTGCGAGTACAGGGGAAACGTCTTGCTGTTCCACAGCGTCGCCATGGACCACCCGAGCGAGCCCGCCAGGCTGCGTGCGGTGCGGCTGGCGTGATCGGAGATGCCGTGAGGAGCGTCGCCCGCGAAGAGCGTGACCGCGCTCGTCCCCGCCGCCATGCCGCGCGCGACGGCGTACGGAGGCCACGGGCTGGCCTCCTCGTGCTCGGCGATGCAGTACGTGTAGCGGCCGGGATGGCCGAACGTGGACATCGAGATCTCACCCGGCCGCACGCCGCCGATGTTGATCATCAGCAGCCGTAGGGCCCGGCCGATGGTCGCGTTCGCGCGGTAGCCGGGACCGAAGACGCCGAAGGAGGCGTTCATCCCGATGCGCGCGCGGATGGGGCCGTTGACGACGACGAGCGGGGCCGAGAAATGGGTGGACGTCGACACGCCGTGCAGGTTGAAGTCGGGATCGCACGCGCATTCGGCGGCCGCGATCACGACGGGCAGGTAGTCGGGCCGGCAGCCCGCCATCACGGCATTGACGGCCGCCTTCTCGACGGTGAGGCGGCCGTAGTTGGGCGCCATCTCGCCCAGCAGCTCGTCGCGCGCGCGCGTGGTGCCGGCGAGCATCCGCTCCACGCGCTCGCGCGTGGGCGGCACCACCGGCAGCCCGTCGGTGACGCCCCTGTCGAACCACGCTTCGAACTCGTCGTCGGTTGTCATGACAGCGGCGTGATGCTATATGTATAGCCCCTTTTTGCCAATGACGCCGAAGCACAAGGAGCACATCATGCGACGTTTCCTCGTGGCGCTGGTCGCGCTCATCGCGGGCCTGGGACCGGCGTCGACGCCGGCCGTGGCGCAGTACAAGCCGGAGTTCAAGAACAGCCTCGTGGTGGGGCCCAGCGGGCCGTGGGGGGAGGGCGCGGCGAAGTTCGCCGACCTCCTCAAGGAGCGCACGCAGGGTCGCATCAACGTGAAGAACTACTTCGCGGGGCAGCTCTTCGCGGGCAAGCAGACCAACGAGTTCACGCTGCTCAATCAGGGCGTGGCGGACTTCGCCTTCGGCTCCACCATCAACTGGTCGCCGCAGGTCAAGGAGCTGAACCTCTTCTCGATGCCGTTCATGTTTCCCTCCTACAAGGCGCTCGACGCCGTGCAGGAAGGCGAGCCCGGCCAGAAGCTCATCAAGCTGATGGAGGCCAAGGGCGTCATCCCGCTCGCGTGGGGTGAGAACGGCTACCGTGAGCTCACGAACGGCAAGCGCGCCGTGCGCAAGCCCGAGGACCTCTCCGGCCTCAAGATCCGCGTGGTGGGCTCGCCCATCTTCATCGACACCTTCCGCGCCCTCGGCGCCAACCCGGTGAACATGAACTGGGGCGAGGCGCAGCAGGCGTTCCAGCAGGGCACGGTGGACGGCCAGGAGAATCCCGTCGTGAGCGTGATCGTGCCCTTCAAGCTGTGGACCTCGCAGAAGCACCTCACCGCCTGGCACTACGCCATCGACCCCGTGGTGATCGGGATCTCGAAGATCACCTGGGACAGCCTCACACCCGCCGACCGCGACATCGTGAAGAAGACGGCGGTGGAGGTGGCCGCCTGGCAGAAGGCGGGCGCGCGCCAGGGGCTCGACAACTCCACGGCGGCGTACGAGGAGCTCAAGAAGAACGGCATGGAGGTCGTGATGCCGTCGGCCGCCGAGCTGGCGGCGTTCCGCGACAAGACGCGCCCCGTCTACGACAAGTGGGTGGGCGAGGTCGGCGCCGACCTCGTGAAGTCGGCCGAGCAGATTATCTCCAAGAACAAGTAACGTGGCGCGGCTCGTGGACCGCCTGGAGGAGGGCGCGCTCGTCCTCACCTTCGCGGTCATGACGGTGGTGGCCTTCGTCAACGTCATCACGCGCTACCTCGTGCAGTACTCGCTGGCGTTCACCGAGGAGATCGTGGTGAGCCTGTTCGTGTGGCTCACCCTCCTCGGGACCGCCGTCGCCTTCCGCGAGGGCTCCCACCTCGCGTTCACCTATCTCGTCGAGCGCGCGCCGCGGCCGGTGCGCCGCCTGTCCGTCGCGGTCACCACCGCCCTCACGGTGGCGCTCTTCGCGCTCCTGCTCTATTTCGGCGTCGGGCAGATCGACAACGAGCGCCTCATGGGCACTACCTCGGAGGCGCTCGCGATCCCGCAATGGTGGTACACGGCGGGCATCCCGCTCTTCAGCGCGCTCGTCATCGTGCGCGTGGCGCAGGCGGCGCGCCGCGCCTGGCGCGCCCTCGGCGGCTGATGGAGCCCGGCCTCCTCCTCTTCGGGCTCTTCTTCGTCCTGCTTTTCTGCGGCGTGCCCATCGTGACGTCGGTGGGCCTCACCGCCATCATCTTCCTCTGGCAGTTCGGTCTCGGCGTGCAGGTGACGGCCTCCAATGTGTACGCCAACATCGCGAAGTTCCCGCTCCTCGCCATCCCCTTCTTCATCCTCGCCGGCTTCGTGATGGACCGCGCCGGTCTGTCGCGCGGGCTCGTCAATCTGTTGAACCTCGTCATCGGGCCCGTGCGCGGCGGGCTCGGCCTCGTGGCGGTGGGCGGCTGCGTCTTCTTCGGCGCCATCTCGGGCACCGGGCCCGCCGACACCGCGGCCATCGGCAGCGTCATGATCCCGGCCATGGTGCGGCGGGGCTACGCCGTCGGCTTCGCGGCCGCCCTCGTGGCGGCGGCGGCCACCACCGACGTGCTCATTCCGCCCAGCGTGGCCTTCGTCGTGTACGCGGTCATCACGGAGACGTCCGTGTCGCGCCTCTTCGCCGCCGGCGTGGTGCCCGGCCTGCTCATGGCTCTTGCCTTGATCGTCCCCGTGCTGTGGATCTCGCGCCGGCGCGGCTGGGGCGGAGAGCCGTGGGGCACGCCGCGTGAGATCGCGCGCGCGGCGTGGGAGGCGAAGTGGGGGCTGGTGGCGCCCGTCATCATCCTGGGCGGTATCTACGGGGGGGTCTTCACGCCCACGGAGGCGGCGGTGGTGGCGGTGGCGTACGGCCTCTTCGTCGGCGTCGCCGTCGACCGCAGCCTCGGCTGGCAGGATCTCTACGAGATCTTCCGCGACGCCGCCGTCTCGAGCGCGGTGGTCATGATCGTCGTCGCCTTCGCGGGGCTCTTTTCGTGGACCGGCTCCACGCTCGGCGTGATGGACCGCGCGGCCAAGTCGCTGCTGGCTTTGAGCGCGGAACCCTGGGTCATCCTGTTGCTGCTCAACGGCCTGCTCATCGTGGCGGGCATGCTGCTCGACGCCATCTCGATCTATTACGTCTTTCTGCCCATCTTCCTGCCGCTCATGAAGCAGTTCGGGTGGGATCCGGTGTGGTTCGGCGTCATGATGACCGTGAACCTGGCCATCGGCACCATCACGCCCCCGGTGGCCGTGAACCTGTACGTCGCCTCCCGTATCGCCAGGGTGCCCATGGAAGAGGTCTCCCGGTGGGCGGTGCCCTTCGTGGTCGCCCTCGTCGGCGCCCTGCTGCTCGTCGTCTACATCCCCGGGCTATCCCTGTGGCTGCCGAACGCCCTCGGGGTGCGCTGACAGCGAAAGCACTGCCGCGGCCGGGTGACACTGGCCGTCAGCCAGGGTGCCACAGGGTGCCACAATGTACGCGCTCATTGTCCCGGAGCCCCTCGGAATACTGAGCGAAACAGGCCACGGATTCGCCACCAAGCGGGCCGGTGTGCACGCGTCGGGTGATACATTCGCCGCCGACGGCAAGCAGTTGAAAATATTTTCCTTTTCCCGGCACCGACCGTCCCCCCGCGCGCGCGTTCCCGCGAGTCGGAAGAGGGCCTAAAGGCTCGGAAAATCGAGGTTTTTGTTTGGATGTGGCACGGACTGTGCTACTGTTTGGAACGCGTCCAACGGCCTGGTAACCCTGACATAAATGGAGTGCTGATGTTCTACAACCTGCTCGCCGGAATGTTCTCGAACGACCTCGCTATCGATCTCGGTACCGCCAACACCCTGGTGTACGTGCGCGGCGAAGGCATCGTGCTCAACGAGCCGTCGATCGTCGCCATTCACCAGGCGGATCACTCGGTGCTCGCGGTGGGTCACGAGGCGAAGGCCATGCTGGGACGCACGCCGGGCAACATCGTGGCCATCCGGCCGCTGAGGGACGGCGTCATCGCCGACTTCGACGTCACCGAGAAGATGCTGCACTACTTCATCTCGAAGGTGCACCGCCGCCGCACGCTCGTGCGCCCGCGCATCGTCATCGGGGTACCCTCCGGCATCACGCAGGTCGAAAAGCGCGCCGTCCGCGATTCCGCCATGCAGGCGGGCGCCCGCGAGGTGTACCTGATCGAGGAGCCGATGGCGGCCGCCATCGGGGCCGGCTTGCCGATCCAGGAGCCCGGGGGCAACATGATCGTGGACATCGGCGGGGGAACGACGGAAGTCGCCGTCATCTCGCTGTCCGGGATCGTGTACTCGAAGTCGGTGCGCATCGCCGGCGACGAGATGGACGAGGCGATCGTGCAATACATCAAGAAGCACTACAACCTGCTCGTGGGCGAGCGACGGTCGGAGGAGATCAAGGTGACGCTGGGCTCCGCCTATCCGATGGGCGGCGAGCGGCGCACGATGGAAGTGAAGGGCCGCGACCTCATCGACGGCATCCCCAAGACCATCGTGATCACCGACGAGGAGATCCGCGAGGCGCTGCGCGAGCCCGTCATGACCATCGTGGAGACGGTGCGCACGTGCCTGGAGCGCACGCCGCCGGAGCTGGCGGCCGACATCGTGGACAAGGGCATCGTGATCACGGGCGGCGGCGCGCTGCTGCGCGGCCTCGATCACCTGCTGCGCCAGGAGACGAACCTGCC
>CAYQQT010000186.1:0-7297 GCA_964419375.1 uncultured bacterium | reverse complement strand
GCTGCTCACGTCCACCGCGAGCGGCAGGCCGTTGGACGCCATGCGGATGAGCATGGCCATCGTGAGATTGTCGCTGCTCTGCGCCAGCATCGGGCGGCCCGTGGTCGCGGGCGCGTGCACGGTCAGCCAATCCTCGATGGACATGACGCGGCCGGTGGACGCCACGAGCCTGGGATAGCGCGCGGCGACGCCTTTCATCGCCGTCTCCGGCCTTGCCGTGTGGCACGTGGCGCACGATTGGCCGTTGGGCCCAGGCGCCGTCCACAGATCCTCGGCGCCTTCCGCCAGCAGGATGGCCGGATTATTGGTGGGATCGAGGTTGTCGCCGAAGCCCACCGGCTTCTTGCGCGTGTTCGGATCCCGCTCGGCGTCACGCTCGGGCCGCGCAGGGCCCTTCAGCGACTGTAGATACGCCACGAGGTGGACGATCTCCTCTGGCGTGAAGATGCCGGTGCCCCCCCACGGCGGCATCGACGTATTCGGGAACAGCACGCGCGCGTCGTAGATCTGCGCGTACAAGTACTCATTGGTGAGCCCGCGGGCGCCGATGGCAGAAAGGTCGGGGCCGACGTTGCCCGCCGGCCACACGTCGTCGCCGGGCACGAGGTGGCAGCCCGTGCACGGCGCCTTGGCGCGGGACAGGAACAGCGCGCGTCCCTTTCCAGCGTCGCCGGTGAGCCCGGCCGGCATCGTCGCGCGCGTCACCGGGGGCTCCGGCCGCTGGTCGCCGTACGCGTAGGTGCGGAAGGCGGCGTAGTCCTTCGTCGTCCAGCCTTTGTAGCGGACGGCCACGCGCGTGCCGTCGGCCAGGGTCTTGATGTCGCCGCGCGCCTCGGGAATCGTGCGCGGCGCTTCGCTCGCGGTGGCGGCGCCCGCGAGGACAGCCACGGCAAGGACGACGGAGGACCAGCCCCTCACGTCAGGAGAGCTTGATGTCGGCGGTCCCCTCGTACTTGCCGCCCACGGTGTCGATGAACGTCACCGTCACCTTGCCGGGGTCGGTCACCTTGAGGGGAAAAGCGAAGAACGGGTTCTCGCTCACGCTCTGCGTGGTGTCGAACGAGGCCACCGTCTTGCCCGAGTACGTCGCCACCACCTTGGTGATGTAGTTGTACTTCTTCTCGATGATCTTGCCCTGCCGGTCGCGCTCGATGCGCTCCATGGGATGGATGATGAGCGCGCGCACGCGGATGACGTCTCCCGCCTTGATGGTGGCGGGCACGCGAAGCCGGACCTTGCCGATGTCGGACATGACGTCGCCCCCTACCCGCCGCAGCCGCCGACGGTGACTTTCACTTCACGCTTGACCTGCAGCAGCGTGCCATCGCTCTGCTCCACGATCGCGCGCACGTCGCCCGTCTCTCCCAGCCGCACGTTGGCCGCCATGTACGCCTGCCCCGACTCCGGCGACAGCGCCACGCGCGTGACCACGGGAATCCGGTTCTTGTCCGCCACCACGTAGATGTGCTTGACGTGGTTGGCGGGCGTCATCGGCGACGTGGCCTCCACTTCCACTTTCACGACCGCGCCGTTCTCCGCGATCAGGGGCACGTCGAGCTTCACGAGGTTGCCCGCGTCCTTGAGCGGCCGGCCCGCGAAGAGACGCTTGAGGGCTTCGTCGACCGTTTCCTGCTGGCCGAACGTCTGCGCGGCCGCAGGCCGCGGCGGCGAGATCGTGAGCGCTCCGGACGCCACGGCCACGCCGAAGACACCGAGCGTGCCGAGCACGGTCCGACGCGAGATTCCTGCGGCCTTGTCATTGGTCATACCGACCTCCTGAAACTCGACGGCGACTATACCACCATTCCCTACCGACAAATGTTGTTACTTGGGCGTGGAAGAGAATCATTCGATTTTGTACGCCGAAACGTCAGGCTTGAACGCGCGTGGCAGCCACAGCGGCCTCCGCAGACCGCCGGGTCCGGGCGCGGGGCGCGCCATCGCGAGCCACTGGCGATACACCTCGAAGGACTTGTCGGTATCGACGAAGACGTCGCCGTAGAGGTCGTCCTGGCCGGCCTTCGTCACGGTCACTTTCTGGTGCCAGCAGTGCTGGCCGCTGATGGGATCGGGCTGCACGGGAAACGTCAGGTTCTGGTGAACGCCCGCGTCCTGCCACCACACGCGCTCGGAGTCGGGATCCTCACTCTTGAACGGCTGCACGCCGTGCACCTGGCGCATGAGCCACTTGCCCGGTCCCGGGCGTTGCAGGTCCACGAGCGCGGTGGACCATCGCTCGCCGCCCGCGTTCTCCGACAGGCGCCAGCGGCCTAGATGATGCGAGCAGGCCACGACGCCGGGCCGAATCGATTCCGTCACCCATACCTTGTCTATGAAGTACCCGATGCCCGTGGCGACCTTGAGCAGCTCACCCGTGGTCACGCCCAGCCTCTCGGCGTCCTCCGTGTGCACCCAGAGCGGGTTCGTGTGGGAGATCTCGTAGAGCCACTTGGCGTTGCCGGAGCGCGTGTGGATGAGCGTGGGCAGCCGGAACGTCGGCAGCAGCACCATCTCGCCCCGGGCGCGGTCGATGTTCGAGAAGTGCACGTGGCTGCGGATGTAACCGGGCACCGCGTGCTCAGGCCACTTCCAGTCCTTCAGCGTCTTGGAGAAGAACTCCAGCTTGCGCGAGGGCGTGGGGAACCCCAGGCGCGCGCGCCCGTCGACTTCCACGCCGACGGCGGCGCCGTTGCGGCTGACGACCTTCGTCGTCCCATCCACGGCTGTGCCCTCCGTCTCCGCCGGCTTCAGTGGAGTCTCGTGCGTGCGATAGACGTTGTCCTCGACGAGGAAGGCGCCGAACTTGCGCATGTACGCCAGCGGCGAGAGCCCCGCCTTCTCCGCCGCCTCGGGCAGGCCGGGCACGCTGTTCTCGAACATCCACCGGTAGAACTCCTCGATGCGCAGCTTCTCCCCGGGCCGGTAGGGCGACTCGAAGTACTTCCGGATGCCGAGCGTGCCGTCGGGATCGATCCGCCACGACAGCTCGATCCAGAGCTCGTCTTCCTCCCACACTTGACCCAACCCCGCCGCTTCGTGCGCCTGCCAGGTGAAGTCGAAGATCTGCCCGCGCTTTTCCAGCGCCACGCGCAGCACGGGCTGGCGGAAGCCGATCCAGCGCGCCGCGTGCGTCTCCTGTGACATGAGGTCGTGGCGCTCGGAGGCGTGGCCCATCGGCAGCACGTAATCGGCGAACCACGCCGTCTCGCTCCACACGGGAGTGAGACAGGCGTGCTTCTCCACCTTCGCCTCGTCGGTCAGCATCTCGATCCATGACATGCCGTCCGGGTTGGTCCACACGGGGTTGTAGACGCGCGTGAAGTACATCGCGAGCTTGCCGCGCCCCTCGCGCAGGAAGTGGGGCAGCAGGAAGCTCATCTCGAAGAACGCGAGCGGGTACTCCTTCGGCATGAGCAGCTCGCTCCAGATCTTTCCGGGCGGCGGCATCATGGGCGGGGCCGGGATCGCCTTGTTCCACGCGCTGGGCGCCGTACCGCCCGGCGTGCTCACGGCGCCCATGAGGACGACGAGCAGCTCGAGCGCACGCGCCACCTGCCAGCCGCCGAGGTTGCCGGCAGCCGTGTTGCGCCACACGTGAGTGGCGAGGGCGCCGCCCGCCTTGCCGATCAGGCGCGCGACTTCGACGATGGTGGCGGCGTCCACACCGCTCTCGCGCTGGGCGAACTCCGGCGTGTAGGAGGCGTACAGGTCGTCGAGCGCCTGGTGGAAGGCGTCGAAGGTCACCGGCAGCTCCGGCCGCTCCTCGCGCAGGTACTCGTCCCAGTTCACCCACGCCTCCACGAACGCACGGTCGTAGAGGCGCTCGCGCACGAGCACGTGCGCCATGGCGAGGAGGACGGCCGACTCCGAACCCGGCCACGGCGACAGCCAGTAGTCCGCCATGGAGGCCGTGTTCGACAGCCGCGTGTCGAGCACGCACACCTTGGCGCCCTTCATCTTGGCTTCCATGATCCGCTGCGCGTGCGGGTTGAAGTAGTGGCCCGTCTCCAGGTGCGAGGAGAGGAGGAGGATGAAGCGCGCGTGGGCGTGGTCGGGCGAGGGCCGATCCATGCCGTGCCAGAAGGCGTAGCCCGCCCGCGCGCTCGCCGAGCACACGTTCGTGTGGCTGTTGTGCCCGTCGATGCCCCACGCGTGAAAGACGCGCTGCAGGTAGACGAGCTCGTGCCCCGGCCGCCCGAGGTGGTACATCACCTCTTTCTGCCGCCCCTCCACGAGCGCGCGCCGTATACGGTCCGCGATGTCGTCGAGCGCCGCCTCCCACGTCACGCGCTCCCACTGGCCACCGCCGCGCTCGCCCACGCGCTTGAGCGGATAGAGGATGCGCTCGGGGTCCTGCACCTGGTTGAGCGTGGCCGGCCCCTTGGCGCAATTGCGCCCGCGGCTGCCCGGGTGCATCGGGTTGCCCTCGAACTTCTGGATCTTCAGCGTGGCCTGATCGACGTACGCGAGCAGCCCGCACGCCGCCTCGCAGTTGAAGCAGATGGTGGGAATGAGCGCGTAGTGACGCTTGACCTTCTTCGGCCACGCCACGGCGTCGTATTCCTCCCAGTCGTCCCAGCGCTCCACGGGCGGGTACGAGGCGAGCCCGCCCGCGCGCGGCTCGAGATCACGCGCAACGGGGTGCAGCGGCGGCGTCGAGGGAAACGTCATGGCGCTCCTAACTCAGCGGGATGGACTGCCCGGCCTTGACCCACAGGTCCTCGTAGATCCAGAGGCCGACGAGGGCGAAGAGGGCGCCGAGGACGGCGGGCCCGGGGCCCCAGGCGACGAGCGCCATCGGCGCCAGGATGCCGATCACAATGACGCCGCCCCAGAAGCGGCCGCTCCACGGCCCGCGCGTGATCAGGCGCGCCGCGCGGGCGACGTCCACGCTCGCGTGCGAGCCGAAGAGCTCGGCGAAAAGAATCAGAGCCTGCGCGAGCAGCGCGAGCAGCAAGAGCATGGCGAGCGCGCCCACCGCGCGCGGGGCGGTGGCGGGCACCGAGCCCGCGATCAACAGCGACGCCGCCCCTGCCGCGAGGGCGGAGACGAGCAGCTGCGGCAGCAGCAGCGAGCTCTGCCAGAAGTCGCGCCCTTCCGCCTGGCCGAAGAGGAAGGCGCTGTACCCGGCAGCGCCGGCGGCGAGCGCGAGAGCGGGAAGCGCGAGGCCGTCCAGCAGTGCGTCGTTGCCGGTGAGGCCACCCACGAGCCACGCGACGGCCACGGCGCCGTAGGCCATGAGGATCCACGCGCCCCACACGAGCCACGAGGTACGGTTGCCCTTGAACAGGATGTAATGGAAGCGGCCGGGCCGCTTGAGGTCGACCACGAGCAGCCCGGTGGTGATGGCCAGGAACAGGAGCGCGATGAGCGGCGCCGCCACGCCGACGAGAACATCGCCCGCGCGCACGCCGAGCAGCGTGCCGAGGGCGGCCACCATGAGCGCCCCCGCCGAGATCGACTTCGTCCACAGGTACGCCGACACCTTCGCCCCCCACGGGTGCGTCATGTGCGGCGCATCGTACACGGTGCGGCTGAGCGTGCCGTCGCCGTGGCCTTCCCGGGCCTGCACGGCGGCCACCATCCGGATGAGGTCGGTCTCCGCGGGCGGCCGCTGCCCCCACATGTGCGTGGGCGTCGGCCGCTGCATCTGCGGCGTGAGCGCGGACGATTCCGCGCCCACGTAGTAGACCTTGGGGCGCGTCCCCTTCTCCGCCTTGCGCACTTCCACCGGCTCGCGGGCGACGAGGCGCGCGATCTTCGAGGCGGGGTCGTCGAGGTCACCCGCGATGATGGCCGTCGTCGGACAGACGATCACGCACGCGGGCTCCAGCCCCACCTCGATGCGGTGCGCGCAGTAGTTGCACTTGGCGGCCGTCTGCGTGGCGGGATCGATGTAGAGGGCGTCGTACGGGCACGCCTGCATGCACGACTTGCAGCCGATGCACCGGTCGCCGTCGAAGTCGACGATGCCGTCGTCGCGCCGGTAGAGCGCCGTCGTGGGACAGATGGTGACGCAGGGCGCGTCGTCACAGTGGTTGCAGCGCAGCACGGAGAAGTACCGTCGCGTGTCGGGGAAGACGCCCTTCTCCACGTACTTCACCCATGTGCGGAAGACGCCCAGGGGCACCTGGTTCTCTTCCTTGCACGCCACCGTGCACGCGTGACAGCCGATGCACAGCCGCTGGTCGATCACGAACCCGTAGCGCACGCCTGCCCCTTCACGCGGACATCATCAATGGAACAGCACGTCCCACCACACGCCGACACCGGTGATCAGGATTATCACGAACAGCGCCAGTTTCAAGGTGGTGCCGCTCAGCCGGCGGCTGAGGGCGGCGCCGAGGCGCGCGCCCGGCAGCGCGCCGAGCGCCACCACCAGCGCGAGCATGAGAGGGACCTGGCCCGTGACGAACTTGCCCACCACGCCCGCCAGCGCCGCCATCGCCGTGATCGCCAGCGAGCTGCCGATGGTCACGCGAATGGGCATGCCCACCACCACCAACAGCAGCGGCACGAGCAGGAAGGCGCCGCCCGCACCCACGAGCCCGGCGCCGAGCCCCACCACGAGGGCCACCAGCGCCGTCAGCGAGCGGCTGAACCGGCGCTCCTGACCGGGCGTGAGCACGTCGGTCTGCGGCGTGGGCACGAACATGAACCCGGCCGCCACCGTCACCATGGCTGCGAACACGACGAGCAGCGCCTCGTCGGGCACGAACTTGGAGACGAGCGCGCCCGTGAACGAGCCGGCCGACATGGCGACACCCCCCACGAACGCCAGCCGCGCGTTCACGCCGCGGTGCCGGCGATGCGCGAGCATCCCGGACACGGCGGCGACGAACACCTGCACCATCGTGATGGCGGACACCGTCCGAATGTCGAGCTGGCCCACCCCGAGCAGCGGCGGCCCGTAGAGCAGGAGCGGGATCATGACGATGGCGCCGCCCACGCCGAGAAGCCCGGCCACCACCGCGCCGAAGAGGCTGAGGACAGGAAGGACAGCCAGTAGGCCGAGGGTCACTACCTGCCGAGGCTCGAATAGTACGCGGCCAGATCGGCAAGCGTGGCGTCGGGGATTCGATTCACGAGCGCCTTCATCTTCGTGAGGGCCTCGTCGCCCGGGCTGCGACGATCGGCCTTGAAGAGCATGAGCTGGTTCCTGAGATAGCCCACCGGCTGCCCACTGATGTCCGGAATCGCTTTCGCGGCGTCACCCTTGCCCGCCTCGCCGTGGCAGGCCACACACTCCGTGCTGGCGGCGCGCCCGCGCGCCACCGCGGCGCGGGCGACCCTGCCC
>CAYQQT010000185.1:0-7300 GCA_964419375.1 uncultured bacterium | reverse complement strand
AGGGAGCGAGCGACGAGCCAACGACGGAGATGGGCATTTTTCAGCGCCCTGCGCGCGCGCAAATAAAAACCGCGCTCACAGGGGCGGGTGAGCGCGGTCGAGAAGCGGTCGGCTGAGCAGGGCGGGGCCGGCGTCAGTCGGTGCCGGCTCCCTGGCCTTCCGTCTTCTCGCCGTTCTACCAGGGCAAAAGGCGTACCGCGCGCAGGCGTCCGGGTTTCTTGATCTTTTTCCGGCGGCACACGCGCCGGGGGGTGAAAGCAATGTCCCTGGCTGAGACATCGCCTGCCGCATGTTGACAGCACGGCCTATTCGGAGATAATCCGGTACTTCTTCGTCGTGGAGGTTCCCGCATGACCCCAGCGCCGTCGTCCCTCCGCTTGCTTCGGGCGGTCGTCGTCGTGGGCGCGCTGCTCGCCGCCGCGGCGGTCCCCGCCCCTGCCGGCGCGGCGCCCGAGGGCACCCTCACGTGGGCGGTGCACATCTCCATCGCGCCCACCTGGTTCGACCCCGGCGAGCACGCCGGTATCATTACGTCGATGATGACCTTCTACGCGATGCACGACGCGCTCGTGAAGCCCATGCCGGGCAATGCCATGGCGCCCTCGCTGGCGGAGTCGTGGAGCGCCTCGAAGGACGGGCTCACGTACGAGTTCGTGCTGAGGCGCAACGTGAAATTCCACAACGGCGACGTCATGACCGCCGAGGACGTGAAGTTCTCCTTCGAGCGCTACCGGGGCGCCGCCGCCAAGCTGCTCAAGGAGCGCGTGGTCTCCGTGGACATCGTCGACGCGCACCGCGTGCGCTTCCGCCTGCGGGAGGCGTGGCCGGACTTCATGGCGTTCTTCGGCACCCCCGCCACCGGGGCCGCGTGGATCGTGCCGAAGAAATACGTGGAGAAGGTGGGTGAGGAGGGGTTCAAGAAGGCGCCGGTGGGCGCGGGCCCGTACAAGTTCGTGTCGTTCAACCCCGGCGTGGAGATGGTGCTGGAGGCGCACGAGGGCTACTGGCGCAAGACGCCGAGCGTGCGGCGCCTCGTGTGGCGCGTGGTGCCCGACGAGGCCACGCGGCTGGCGATGCTCAAGCGCGGCGAGGTCGACATCGCCTACTCGCTGCGGGGACCGCTCGCGGAAGAGGTGAAGCGCACGGCCGGCCTCAAGCTGGCGCCCACGCTCACCTCGGCGACGTTCTGGGTCGACTTCACGAGCGAGCCATGGGATCCCAAGTCGCCGTGGCGCGATCAGCGCGTGCGGCAGGCGGCCGCGCTCGCCATCGACCGCAAGGCGATCAACGACGCGGAGACGCTCGGCTTCTCAAAGGTGGCTTCCTCGATCATTCCCGCCGGCTACGATTTCTACTGGCCGGCGCCCGCCATCCCGTTCGATCCCGAGCGCGCCAGGAAGCTGCTCGCGGAGGCGGGCTACGCGGGGGGCTTCGATGCCGGCGAGTACACGTGCGACGCCTCCTACGCCAACATCGGTGAGGCCATCGTCAACTACCTGAGCGCCGTCGGCATCCGCGCACGCCTGCGTCCGCTGGAGCGGGCGGCGTGGCTGAGCCAGTGGCGCGAGAAGAAGGTGAAGAACCTTTTCCAGGGCGGCGCGGGCGCCTTCGGCAACGCGGCCACGCGCATCGAGAACTACGTCGTCTCACGCGGCACCTTCGTGTTCGGCGGCTACCCGGAGGTCGACGATCTCTTCGCCCAGCAGGCGCGCGAGGGCGACCGCACCAAGCGCGGGGCGATCCTGAACCAGATCCAGCGGCTCATGCACGAGAAGGCGATGTTCGCGCCCATCTGGGAACTGGCGTTTCTCAACGGCGTGGGCTCCCGCGTCGAGGAATCCGGGCTCGGGCGGATCGAATACCAGCCGTACTCGTCGCCCTACGAAGATCTGAGACTCAAGAGGTGACCATGCGACCCGTACGCTTCTTCGCGCTCGTGACCGTGCTGCTGCTGACGACGCTGCTCGGACGACCGGCGGAGGCGCCCGCTGCCCCCGAAGGCCAGATGACGTGGGCCGTACACATCTCGCTGGCGCCCACCTACTTCGATCCTGCCGAAGCGCCGGGCATCATCACGCCCTTCATGATCTATTACGCCCTGCACGACGCGCTCGTGAAGCCGATGCCGGGGCAGCCGATGGCGCCGAGCCTCGCGGAGTCGTGGACCACCTCCAAGGACGGGCTCGTGTACGAGTTCGCCCTGCGCAAGAACGTCCGCTTCCACAACGGTGACCCGTTCACCGCCGACGACGTGAAGTTCTCCTTCGAGCGCTACAAGGGCGCGGCGGCCACCATCCTCAAGGCGAGGGTGGCGCGCATCGAGATCGTCGATCCGCACCGCGTGCGCTTCGTGCTCAAGCAGGCGTGGCCGGACTTCCTGACGTTCTACGGCACGCCCGCCACCGGCGCCGCGTGGATCGTCCCGAAGAAGTACGTGGAGAAGGTCGGCGACGACGGCTTCAAGAAGGCGCCGGTGGGTGCGGGGCCCTACCGTTTCGTGTCGTTCCGGCCGGGCGTGGAGCTGACGCTGGAGGCGTTCGAGCAATACTGGCGCAAGTCGCCGTCCGTCAAGACGCTGGTCCTGCGCGTGATCCCCGACGAGTCCACGCGCCTGGCCGCCCTCAAGCGCGGCGAGGTGGACATCGGCTACAGCATCACGGGGCCGCTCGCGGAGGAGATCAAGCGCACGCCCGGGCTCACCCTGAAGCCCACCTATCTCGTGTTCACGTCGTGGCTGAACTTCAGCGAGCAGTGGGACCCGAAATCGCCGTGGCATGACAAGCGTGTGCGCCAGGCGGCGAACCTCGCCATCGACCGCCAGGGCATCAACCAGGCGGCGTACCTGGGGCTGGCGCGCCTCAGCTCCGGCATCATCCCCCACAAGATGGAGTACTACTGGGAGGCGCCGGCGATCCCATACGATCCCCCACGCGCCAAGCGCCTGCTGGCAGAGGCGGGCTACCCCAACGGCTTCGACGCGGGCGAGCTGTCCGGCGACACCATCTACGGTGTGGCGCTCGGCGAGCCCGCCGTGAACTCGATCAATGCCGTCGGCATCCGGCTGCGGCTGCGCGTCATGGAGCGGGCCGCCTACTACAGCCAGTACATGGACAAGAAGCTGCGCGGCGTGCTCTACACGGGCAGTGCCGCCTTCGGCAACGCCGCCACGCGCATCGAGAACTACGCCGTCACGGGCGGGAGCTACGTGTACGGCACCTATCCCGAGATCGACGGGCTCTTCAGCGAGCAGACGAACGAGGTGAACCCGCGCGTGCGCCAGCAGGTGCTGCACAAGATCCAGCAGATCATCGCGGATCGCTACATGTTCGCGCCCATCATGGAGCCCGCCTTCCTCAACGGCGTGGGGCCCCGCGTGGAGACGGACGGGCTCAACGCCATCGCCGGCTTCGCGTACTCCTCGCCGTACGAGGACCTGAAGCTCAAGAAGAAATAGGAGCGCCCATGATTGTCAGTCTCCGGCCGCTGCTGTGCTCCCTCGCGCTGCTGGCGCTGCTCGCGGGACCATGCCGTGCCACGGCCGCCTCGGAAGGCACGCTGACGTGGGGCGTGCACGTCACGCTCGTCTCGCGCTTCCTCGATCCCGCCGACACGGAAGGGCTGATCACGCCCTTCATGGTCCACTACGCGCTGCACGACGCGCTCGTGAAGCCGATGCCGGGCGGCGTCAACACCCCCAGCCTGGCAGAGTCGTGGACCGCGTCGAAGGACGGCCTCGTGTACGAGTTCGTCCTGCGCAAGGGGCCGCGCTTCCACAACGGCGAGCCGGTGACGGCGGAGGACGTGAAGTTCTCGTTCGAGCGCTACCGCGGCAGCGGCGCCAAGCTGCTCAAGGAGCGTGTGGCGGGGATCGACACTCCCGACGCGCAGCGCGTGCGCTTCCGCCTCAAGGAGCCGTGGCCTGACTTCATGACGTTCTACGGGACGTCGGCGACCGGGTCGGGATGGATCGTCCCGAAGAAGTACGTCGAGAAGGTGGGCGACGACGGCTTCAAGAAAGCGCCCGTGGGCGCCGGTCCCTTCAAGTTCGTGTCCTTCAATCCCGGTGTGGAGCTGGTGCTGGAGGCCTTCGACGGCTACTGGCGCAAGACGCCGAGCATCAAGCGCGTGGTGATGCGCTCGATCACGGAAGAGACCACGCGGGCGGCGGCGCTCAAGAAGGGCGAGGTGGACATCGCGTTCCTGCTCACGGGGCCGGTGGGCGAGGAGGTCAAGCGCACGCCGGGCCTCAAACTGGTGGCTCCACTGCTCGACGGTGTCTTCTGGCTGGACTTCCCCGACCAGTGGGATCCGAAGTCGCCCTGGCACGACAAGCGGGTTCGGCAGGCGGCGAGCCTGGCGGTGGATCGCCAGGCGCTGAACCAGGCGGAGACGCTCGGCTTCTCGCGGCTCACGGGCAGCATCATTCCGCGCAACTTCGATTTCGCGCTGCCGATCGAGCCGGCGCCCTACGATCCCAGGCGCGCCAAGCAGCTCCTCGCGGAAGCCGGCCACCCGAACGGCTTCGACGCGGGCGACTTCTACCCGTTCCCGCCCTACAACGCCATGGGCGAGGCGCTCGCGGGCTACCTGCAGGCGATCGGCATCCGCACGCGCATCAAGACCATGGAGCGCGCCGCCTTCCTGACGGCGTGGCGCGAGAAGAAGCTGCACGGCGTGGTGGTCGGTATCACCGGCGCCTCCGGCAACGCGGCCACCCGCCTCGAGGCGTACGTGACCAAGACCGGCATCTACGCCTACGGCGTGCTGCCGGAGGTGGAGGATCTCTTCCACCGGCAGGCCAAGGAGATCGACCGCAAGAAGCGCGAGGCGCTGCTGCACCAGATCCAGAAGATCCTGCACGACAACGTGATGCATGCGCCGCTCTACCAGCTCGGCTTTCCGAGCGGCGTGGGCCCGCGCGTGGAGGAATCCGGGGCCGGCCTCATCCCCGGCTTCGCCTACAACGCGCCCTACGAAGACCTGCGACTGAAGAAATGATCACCGTCCGTCTCGAACGGGCCACCCGCGAGTCGAGCCGGGCTGGCGCTCCGATACAATGAAGCGGTTCGTCCTGCGGCGAATCGGCTACGCGGCCATCTCGCTGCTGCTGCTTTCCCTGACCATCTTCGTCTTCGTGCGCATCACGGGCGATCCCACCGTGCTGCTGGTGGAGCCGGGCGCCAGCCGCGCCGACATCGAGGCGCTGCAGAAAGAGCTCGGCCTCGACCGCTCCCTCGTCGTCCAGTACGCGTACTTCATGACGGGGCTGGCGCGCGGCGACTTCGGCCGCTCCTTCTACTACCGCACGCCCGTCCTCGAGCTGTACCTCTCCCGCCTGCCCAACTCGCTGCTGCTCGCGGTGGCGGCCATGAGCTTCTCGCTGCTGATCGGCATCCCGAGCGGCATCATCGCCGCCGTGCGCGTGAACCGGTGGTGGGACAGCGCGGGCAAGATCTTCGCGCTCCTCGGGCTGTCGATGCCGTCCTTCTGGGTAGGGCTGCTGCTCATCCTCTTCTTCTCCGTCTACCTCGGCTGGCTGCCGTCGTCCGGCTCCGGCACCGCGTGGCACATCGTGATGCCCGCCTTCGCGCTCGGCTGGTACTTCGCGGCCGCGCACATGCGGCTCACGCGCTCCTCGATGCTGGACGTGCTCGGCTCGGAGTACGTGAAGCTGGCGCGCCTCAAGGGGCTGCCGGAGGCACTCGTGATCGGCAAGCACGCCTTCAAGAACGCGCTCATCCCCGTGCTCACGCTCGCCGGCATCAACCTCGTGCTGATGGTGAACGTGGCGGTGGTGGTGGAGACGGTGTTCGCGTGGCCGGGGGTGGGCCGCCTGCTCTACGAGGGCATCGCGTTCCGGGATTTCCCCATCGTGCAGGCCACCGTGCTGCTGGGCGGCGTCATGATCATCGTCGTGAACCTCGTGGTGGACCTCCTGTACGCGGTCATCGACCCGAGGATCCGGTATGAACGGTAGCCGCGCCGCCGTCGTCACACCGGGCTGGCGGCTCACCGCCTTCCGCCGCTCCGAGGGCTTTCCGCTCATTCCCGTCGCGATCCTGAGCCTCCTCGCCCTTCTCGCGATCTTCGCCGACGTCGTGTCGCCCCACAACCCGGAGGTGGGCTCGCTCGCCGAGCGCTTCAAGCCGCCCGCGTGGCTGGCGGGCGGCAGCGACCGCTACCTGCTCGGCACCGACCACATCGGTCGCGACGTGCTGTCGCGGCTCATCCACGGCGCGCGCGTGTCCATGGTGGTGGGCTTCACCGCCGTCATGGTGGCGGGCGTGCTCGGCACGGGTCTCGGGATCCTCTCGGGCTACCTGGGCGGGTGGGTGGACCAGGTCATCATGCGCGTGACGGACGCGTGGCTGGCGCTGCCGGCGCTCACCTTCGCGATCTTCCTCGCCGCCATCGTGGGCCCGAGCGCGATGAACATCGTCATCATCCTCGCCGCCGTGTACTGGACGCGCTACGCGCGCGTGATCCGGGGCGAGGTGCTCTCGCTCAAGGAGCGCGACTTCGTGCGGCTGGCGGTGGTGGCGGGCTGCTCGAAGCGGACGATCATGCGGCGGCACATCCTGCCCAACGTGATGAACTCCGCCATCGTGCTCGCCACCCTCATGCTGGGCGTGGTGATCGTCACGGAGGCGTCGCTGTCGTTCCTCGGCGTGGGCGTGCCGCCGCCGAAGCCGGCGTGGGGCTTGATGCTGGCCGACGGCAAGAAGGGGCTCATGGCGGGCTACTGGTGGCTCACCGTGTTCCCCGGCACGTGCATCGTGCTCATGGTGCTCGCCGCCAACCTGCTGGGCGACTGGCTGCGCGTCAAATTCGATCCCCAGCTCCGCCAGCTGTGAGCGACGCGCCCCTTCTCGACGTCCGCCACCTCAGCACCCACTACGTCGGCAGCGGCGGCACGCGCGTCACGCGCGCCGTCGACGACGTCTCCTTCACGCTGCGCGAGAGCGAGACGCTCGGCATCGTGGGCGAGTCGGGCTCCGGCAAGACCACGCTCGCACTGTCGCTCGTGCGCCTGCTGCCGCCTGCCGCGCGCATCGTGGGCGGCGAGCTGCGGTTCGCGGGCGAAGACCTGGTGACGAAGTCGGAGGGCGAGATGCGCCGGATCCGCGGCAAGCGGATCGCCATGATCCTTCAAGATCCGATGGCCTCGCTCAACCCGCTCTTCACCATCGGTGACCAGGTGGCGGAGCCCATCCGCGTCCACGAGGGCGGCAGCCGGCGGCGCGCCTGGACGCGCGCGCGCGAGCTGCTGACCTCGGTGCGGATCCCGGCCGCCGCGCAG
>CAYQQT010000184.1:3193-7310 GCA_964419375.1 uncultured bacterium | reverse complement strand
AACCCGGGTTAACGCCGCCGGGCGAGCAGGCTCGCGATCACGGTCGCGAGCTCGGCCGGCTCGACGGGCTTGGGCACGTGGGAGTCGAAGCCGGCGGAGAGCACCCGAATGCGGTCCTCGACGCCGCCGTACGCCGTCACCGCGATGGCCGGGATGCGGCCTCCCTTCCCGGCCTCCAGCGCCCGCACCTTGCGGATGAGGACGTAGCCGTCCTCGTCGGGCATGCCGATGTCCGAGACGAGCACGTCGGGCGCCCAGTCCTCCAGCGCCTGCAGCGCCGCCGCCGCCGAGCTCACCGTGCGCACCACCGCCCCCTTCTGCGTGAACATGGCGGCGAACAGCTCGAGCGTCTCCGGCTCGTCGTCGACGACGAGCAGCTTCAGACCCTTGAGCGACGTGAGCTGATCGGCGCGGCCGCGCGCCGCGCTCGGATGCCGCCGCTGCGTGTCGGCGTCCTTGTCCGTGTGGGGCATGATGGGCAGCTTCACGGTGAAGACCGCGCCCTGGTTCTCGCCGAGGCTCGCCGCGTGCACCGTCCCCCCGTGCAGCTCCACGAGGTGCCGCACGAGCGCGAGGCCGATGCCGAGGCCGCCGTGCGCGCGCGTGGTGGTGCTGTCCGCCTGGCGGAAGCGCTCGAAGATGTGCGGCAGCACCTCGGGGGCGATGCCGCGCCCGGTGTCGCTCACCACGATCTCGACGTGTGAGTTCACCCGCTGCACGTTGACCTGCACGCGCCCGCCGCGATCCGTGAACTTGATCGCGTTGAGCGCGAGGTTCCAGACGACCTGCTGCAGGCGGTCGGGGTCGCCCGCGATCGGACCCGCCCGGGGATCGAGGACGTGCGTGAGGCGCACGCCCTTGCTCTCGGCGGCGGGCCGGACGGAATCGAGGGCGGCCTCCACCACGCTCGGCAGGCTCACGGGGCGCACGTCGAGCCGGAGCTTGCCCGTGATGATGCGCGAGACGTCGAGCAGGTCCTCGATGAGCTGGACCTGCGCCTGCGCATTGCGCTCGATGACGTCGATGGCGCGATTCTGCATCCCGGGCTCGAGCTGGCCGAGCCGCAGCATGCGCGCCCAGCCGAGGACGGCGTTCAGCGGCGTGCGAAGCTCGTGCGAGAGGGTGGCGAGGAACTCGTCCTTGCTGCGGTTGGCCGCCTCCGCCTCCGTGCGCGCGCGCTGCTCCGTCTCGTACAGGCGCGCGTTGTCCATGGCGACGGCGGCCTGCGCCGCGAGGCCGACCACCAGCCGCTCCTCACGCTCGGTGAAGACGCCCCGCTCGGGATGACCGAAGAAGAGGCCGCCCAGCACCTCGCCGGAGCGCGAGACGACCGGCACCGCCAGGTAGCTGCGCACGAGAAGATGGCCCTCCGGCATGCCGTGGTCGGGCGGGCTCTTGCCATAACGCGGGTCTTCGCGGACGTCGTCGATGCGCACGGCGCCCTCGCCCCGGAAGGTGGGGCCGAAGAGCGCGGTGTTGCGCGGCATGGGGAACTTGTCGAAGGCTTCGCGCGGCACGCCGGAGATGGCGTAGAGCGTGTAGGACTCCCCGCGCTCGTCGATGAGGTTGTAGAAGAAGGCGCCGAAGGCGGCGTGGGAGAGCTGGGTGGCGGCGTCGGTCACCGCCTGCACCAGCTTTTGCAGATCGAGCTCGGCGGAGAGGAGCTGGCCCGTGCGGTTGATGATCTCGAGCGTCTCCGCCTGCTCGCGGAGCTGGGCGGCATTCACGCGCTCGCCCGTGAGGTCCGTGACGAGGCCGACGAAGCCACGCACCGCGCCGGTGTCATCGCGGTCGGGCACGTAGGTGCCGCGCACGTACCGGCTGCCGCCGCCGCGGAACGGGACCAGCCGCTCGTACGTCGCCGTCTGCCCGGCCAGGGCCGCCTCCACGTGGGGGCGCACGGCCTCGTAGGCCGCCTCCCCCAGGACCTCTCTGAGATGCTTGCCCGCCACCGCCTCCGCGGGCTGCCCGAACCACTCCTCGTAGGCCCGGTTGTTGAAGCGGTGGCAGCCGTTGACGTCGACGTAGGAGATGAGCACGGGCACCGCGTCGGTGATCAGGCGCATCTCGCTTTCACGCGCGCGCAGCGCCGCCTCGTGCTGGCGGACGCTGCGCGCCGCGTTTTCCAGGGCGCGCGCGAGGTCGCCCACCTCGCTGACGGCGGCGGGCGGGAGGGCGGCAATCTCGCCGCGGTCCAGAGTCGCCGCCGAGGCCGACAGCGACACGATAGGAGCCGCGATGCGCCGGCCCAGCATGGCGGCGAGGCCGGTGCCGACGAGGAGCATGGCGACGCCCGCCACTGTGACCGTCGCCAGCGACTGCATGAGCGAGCCCTCCACCGAGGCGGCGGGCAGGCCGAGCACGATGGTCCACCCCGAAACGTCCGAGCGCGCGAAGGCGGCGTACGTGGCCGTCCCTTCCTTGTTGAAGGCGCGCGCGGTGCCTTCCGGCCCTTGCCGCAATCTGGCCGCGAGATCCGGGGTGATGGGCCGGCCGACGAACTGCTCCTCAGCGCGCGTGCGCGCGACGATGACGTGATTGCGGTCGATGACGGCGCCGGTCCAGTCCGCGGGAACCTTCTGCCGTGCCAGCACCCGGCCGAAGCTGTGCGGCGCGATGCCCGCGGACATCAGGTAGCGGGGCCGGCCGTCGCGCACGACGGGCACGCGGATGCCGATGACGGGCGCGTTGGCGACGGGTCCCGGAAAGAAATCGGTGACGAGCGGCTGGCCGCTGTCCATCACCCGGCGAAAGGCGCTCTGGTTGCCGGGCGTGGGCGGCAGCGGCGTGCCGTACGGCTGTCGCAGGTTCAGCAATTGCTGTCCGGTGGCGTCGGTGAGCAGCACCGTGTCCCAGTGAGGATGCTGCTCCTTCACGCGCGCGGCGAGCGCGTAGAAGGCGCGGTAATCGCCGTGGTCGAGGTGCTCCGAGGCCCCGAGCGTCTTCAGGGCCTCGATGTCGGTCTTGAGCTGCGCGTCCAGCGCGAGCGCGAGGGCGCGGGCGGTCTCCTGCAGGCCGCGCTCGATGGCCGCCCGCTCCTGGCGGTGCAGCCTCACGACGAGGATGAGCGAGAAGACGAGGATGGGCAAAAGCGTGACGACGACGAGCGTGATGAGATGCGAGCGCAGCTTCATGTGGGGCCGGGGACAGGGTACGAGCGGACGCGGCCGAGGACTAGCCGGGAAAAGTTTTCCTCACTTCACCTCGTCAGCCTCCCGGGCGCCCCGTCAACCGCAGACTCACGTCGCAGAGTCTCTCGACGGCAGCGCGGACATCGTCCTTACGCCCGCGGCAGCCACTCCCGCAGCGGCTTCACCTGGCAGCCCGCCTTCTCCAGCGCCTCGCGCACCGTGCGCACGATCGTCTCGGCGCCTGGCGTGTCGCCGTGACAGCAGATCGACTGCACGGTGATGTCGACGATGGGTCCGTCCATCGTCTTGACCTTGCCCTCCGTCGCCATCCTCACCGCCTGGTCGGCGGCCTGCTGCGGGTCGGTGAGGAGCGAGCCCGCGATCTTGCGTGACACGAGCCGGCAGTCGATGTCGTAGGCGCGGTCCGCGAAGCCCTCGGAGGCGACGCGCACCCCACGCTTTCGGCAGGCGGCGTCGTATGTGCCCGAGGCCATCGCCATGAGGATGAAGTCGGTGCCCCCCGACTCCATCGTGGCCTCGCCCGCGGCCACCGCGAGCGCCTCGTCACGCTCCATCATGTTGTAGAGGATGCCGTGCGGCTTCATGTGCTGCAGCTCGGCGCCCGCCACGCGCACGAACTCGCGGAGCGCGCCCGTCTGGTAACATAAGTAGTCCTTCACCTCCTGCGGCGTGACGTCCATCACGCGCCGGCCGAAGCCCATGAGGTCGGGCAGCCCCGGATGCGAGCCGATGGCGACGCCATGCCGCAGCGCCAGCGCAACCGTCTTCCGCATCACATGCGGATCCCCCCCATGAAACCCACAAGCCACATTCGCCGAAGAGATGAACGGCATGATCGCCTCGTCCGCCCCCAGCGAATACCGCCCAAAACTCTCACCCATGTCGCAATTGAGGTCGATATATTTCGCCATCCTCGATCCTTTCTCGATCTACGATCCTGCATCCAAACGTCGCCGACGTGCGCC
>CAYQQT010000184.1:0-3093 GCA_964419375.1 uncultured bacterium | reverse complement strand
CGTGCGCCGGCCACCGACTATCCTCGCGCGAGAACTCGGGCGAGTGCGTTGACGAAGCGGTCGACGTCTTCATCGGTCATGGCGAGAGAACAAGCGCCGAGACCACGCTGGGTGAGCAAAATTCCCTCGTTGATAAGCCCGAGGAACACGCGCAGCGGCAGCTCGGGATCCTTGGGACGGCTGGAGCGATAGTCGGTCAGCTTCTCCGTGGTCCAGTGCAGGTAGAAGAGCGAGCCCACGCCCGTCACCTGCCCCTTGCGGCGAGTGCCGGCGAAGAGGCGCGTGACGCCGCCGCGCAGCCGCTCGCCGAGCGCGTCCAGGCGCGCGTAGGCGTCGGGCGTGAGGGCGTTGAGGGTGGCCACCCCGGCCGCCATCGTGACCGGGTTGGCGTTGAACGTACCCCCCTGGCTGATGCGCGCGCCACCTTTCCGCGGGTCGTAGAAGTTCATGATGTCGGCGCGCCCGCCGAAGGCGCCCACGGGCAGGCCGCCGCCGATGATCTTGCCGAGGGTGGTGAGATCCGGCCGCACGCCGAAGCGCTCCTGCGCGCCGCCGTACGCGATGCGGAACGAGATCACCTCGTCGAAGATGAGGACGATGCCGAGGCGCTCCGTGATCTCGCGCAGGCGCGCCAGGAATCCCTCCACGGGCGGCAGGATGCCGCCGATACCGAGGAGCGGATCGACGAGCACGCAGGCGAGGGTGGCCGCCTCCTTCTCGAGGATGTCCGCGCAGGCGTCCGCGTCGTTCCACGGCAGCACCACCACGTGCTTGAGCACCGCGGGCGGCACGCCGGCCGACCACGCCACCGGCTTGGGGCGCTTGCGATTGCCGGCCGCCTTGGGATCCGGCGTGACGCTCACCATCACCCAGTCGTGGGTGCCGTGGAAGGCGCCTTCGAACTTCGCGATCTTCGGCTTGCCCGTGAACGCGCGCGCCAGGCGCACGGCGTTCATCGTCGCCTCCGTGCCCGAGTTCGTGAAGCGCAGGCTCTGCACCGAGGGCAGCCGCCGCGTGATCAGCTCCGCGAGCCGGACCTCGTGCTCGGTGGGGCCGGGAAACGACAGGCCGCTCTCCGCCACCGCCTGCACCGCCTTGATGACGTCGGGCGGCGCGTGGCCGAGAATCAGGCTCGTGTAGTTGCCGTTGAAGTCGATGCGCTCGGTGCCGTCGGCGTCCCAGATGTGGGCGCCCGACCCGCGCTGGAAATAGAAGGGGTACGGGTCGAAGAAGGTCGTGGTGCGGCTGTTGCCGCCCGGCATGACCGCCACCGCCTCCTCGTGCAGCGCGCGCGAGCGCGCGGTCTTGGAGACGTATTCCGAGATTTCCTTGTCCACGCTCATGCTGAGACCTCCTGTAGTCGTGTGGCGGCCAATGACGCGTCCGCCTCCCGCAGCAGCCGGTGCGCCTCCGCCACCTCGATGGCGGTAAAGCGCATGCGCTGGCCGGGCTTCACCTGACCGACGCGAGCGATGTCGAACGAGCACACGGTGGCCACCTTGGTATAGCCGCCCGTCGATTGCCGGTCCACGAGCAGCACGATGGGCTGCCCGTCGCCGGGCACCTGCACGGAGCCGAGGGCGATGCCGTCGGAGATGATATCGTGCCCGCGCGCGTGCGCGATGCGCGGCCCCTTCAGCCGCGCGCCCATGCGGTCCGACTGCGGCAGCATCTCATAGGCGGCGCCGAGGAACTGCGCGATGCCCTCGGGGCTGAAGCGGTCCGCCTGCGGGCCGAGCACGACGCGCAGCGCCGGCTCCCCCGTCCAGTCGGGGATCGCGTCGCGTCGTACGCGCCGCACGCGGGGCAGCGGGGCCGGCGCCAGCGGCAGCACGTCGTCCTTCCGGAGCGCGCGGCCCTGCACGCCGCCCATGCGGCCGCGCACGTAGGTGGCGCGCGAGCCGAGCACGAGGGGCACGTCGATCCCGCCCGAGAAGGCCACGTAGCCGCGCACGCCCGCGCGCGCGACGCCGATCTTCAGCACGTCCCCCGCCCGCAGCAGCAGCGTCGTCCACGCGGGGGCGGCGGCGCCGTTCACGGTGACGGCCATGTCGGCGCCGGTGACGGCCACCGCACACGGCGCCTGCGCCTGCAGCCGCGCGCCCATCAGCGTGCACTCCAGCGCGGCGGCGTTGTCGGCGTTGGCCACGAGGCGGTTGGCGATGACGAAGGAGGGGCCATCGAGCGGCCCCGAGGGCGGGATGCCGTAGCGAAGCTGACCGGGGCGGCCGAGGTCCTGCACCGTCGTGTGCGGGCCGGGATCGAGGACGCGGATCACTCTACAACGTCCCGGAGGGGGCGACGACCGGCTGGAAGGCACCGCGGGCCACACGCGCCTCGATGTCGTCGAACTCGCGCCGGTCGATGCGGCGCATGCGCACGCGGTCGCCGGGCTTCAACAAGATGGGCTCCGCGGCCTCCGGGTCGTACAGCCGGAGCGGGATGCGGCCGAGGATCCAGTAGCCGCCGGGACTGGCGACGGAGTAGATGCAGCACTGGATGCCGCCGATGCCGACGCTGCCCGCGGGCACCTTCACGCGCGGCGTCTCCAGCCGCGGCAGGCAGATGCGCTCCGGCATGCCCGTCATGTAGGGCAGGCCCGGCGTGAAGCCGATGAAGTATACGAGCAGATCGGAGCCCGCGTGCAGGCGCACGAGCTCGTCGACGGGCATGTCCAGCCGCCGCGCCGCCGCTTCCAGGTCGAGGCCGAGCTCGGTGTCGTAGCAGCAGGGCAGCTCCACGGTGCGCGGGGGCGGCAGCACGCTGGTGGACGCCAGCGAGGCGAGCTCGGCGAGGGTGGCGCAGAGGGCGTCGTAGCCCACGACGCGCGGATCGTAGTAGACGAGGAGGGCGCGAAAGCTCGGCACCGTCTCCACCACGCCCGCGATCGCCTTCTGTTGAATCAGAAATTCGAGGGCGCGCACCTGCGTGTTGACCTCGACGCTGATCTCCTCGGCCCACTCGACGGAAACCGCGAGGTCGCCCGCCGCCACAAACTTCACGATGCTCGTCCGGCTCCGGAATATCGAGGAGCGCCACGGCTTTGCCGGGGCGCTGCCGAGCGTAAGGGGGGCTTGGGGGGCCCGTCGAGGC
>CAYQQT010000183.1:4863-7324 GCA_964419375.1 uncultured bacterium | reverse complement strand
GCGCTCCAGAGCGTCACGGGCGTCGCCGCCCGCCCAGGCGGCGGACACGCCCAGCATCGCCGCGAGCGCGACGGCGGTGAGCGCGCGCCGGCTCGGGATCGCCGTCACGAGGGCCACTCCTCGCACGCGAGGATCGCGGCCATCTCGTGGTGCGCGCCCGGCGCCAAGGTGACGGCGTCGTCGCCGACGTTGGCCGTCTCCACGCACACCATGCGCTTGCATTCCTCGTCGCCGAGATCGGGCAGCGCGCGCGCCCGTTCGGTCCACGGGTTCCAGACCACGGTGGTGGCGGAGCCGCGCTTGTCGACGCGCACGTGGCGCTTCAGCACGGAGTCCTCCACCACGCAGGCGGCCGTGTGGCCGGGAAAGATGCGGTCCACCTCGCCCATGATGCGCATGGGCTCTTCCGGATGGAGCTTGCGTGCCATCGCATCCGTCTTGTCGAGGTAGGCTGCGCCTTCGAGACCGCTCACGATGGCGGTCGTCACATCGCCGACGGCGAGGTAGGTGTGGAGCGCTTCCTCGTACGTCCACGGCTCGAACGACGTGTTGGTGACGGCGAGCGTCATCGTCAGCCGCGCGCCCAGCGCCACGTGCAGGCGCAGGGCGAAGTCGTGCGGCCACGCGGCCCGGGTGCCCCCGTCGGCATCGAGAGCGAGCACGACGTCGTGGTTGCCCTCGCGCTCGAGCCGCCATTGGCGGCGGCGCGCGAAGCCGTGGGCGGGCGCCTGCGCATCGCCGGCGCGGGGGCCGAACCAGGGGAAGATCACGGGAACACCGCCACGGATGGCCGCGTCGGACGCGAAGCGGGTGTGCGCGCTCATGAAGAGAACGGGCGCGCGGCCGCGGGGCTGCCAGTGGGTGACGTGCGCGCCGTGCAGGTACACGTGCGCCTCACCCTCGGCCGTGCGCAGCACGGCGCGGGGCAACCCACCCTCGCCGGTCTCCACGTACACCATCCGGGCTCCTTCCTTGACGTTCGACCGCTCTGCCTTCAGAGTACCTTGGTGACAAAGCTGTTACTCGCCGAGCGCGTCGTCTTCACCTGTCAGAACTCCGGCGCCTGCTGCCGTAACGACTGGCTCATCGGCGTCGATGCCGCCTCCCACGAGCGGCTGCGTAACGTGGACTGGCCCGCCGTCGATCCCGCCCTCGGCCCCGGGGAGAAGTTCGCGCGGCTGGCCGCCCCGCTGGCGGGCGGCGAGCGCATGACGTTCACGCGCAAGCCCGCGGGTGGCTGTGTCTTCCTCGCCGCCGACGAGCGCTGCTCGATCCACCGTCATCTCGGCGCCGCCGCCAAGCCGCAGGTGTGCCGGGAGTTCCCGTACTCGTTCGTGCGGACGCCGGACGGCGTGGCGGTGGGCGTGTCGTTCGCGTGCACGGCCGTGCGGGCGCACCAGGGCCGCACGCTCGCCGAGCAGCAGGACGAGATCTCCGGGGTGCTGGCGGGCAGCACGCGGGTGCGCGCGCTGCCCGATCCCATCGTGCTCTACTCCTCCGTGGACATCACGTGGGAGCAGTACCGGCCCCTCGAGGCGGCGCTGCTGGACATCCTCGGCCACGACGAGTGCTCGTTACCCGTGGCGCTCTTGTCAGGCAGCGCGCTCATCAGCCTCTGCGTGGGTCTCACGCAGGTGGAGGCGCGCGCGCGGCGCGAGAGCCGGCGCCCTACGGAGACGCTCGTCGGCGGCCTCGAGCAGCTGCGTGCGGACCGCTTCCGTCGCATCCTCGCCATCGCGGCCAACGCGCGCTACCCGCGCCGTCCCTCGCTCACGCCTCTGGCGCCGCTCTACACGTGGCTCGAGTTCTCGCGGCGCACACTGTCGCGCGTCGGTCTGGTCGCCGCGCTCTATCGCAACTACTTCCGGTTCCGGCGAGGCAAGGGACGCCTGCCGGACTTCATCACGGGCGGCGCACCCTTCGATATCCAGGCGGTGCAGTCGGTGCGCTTCGACACCACGCCCATCGAGATCGACGGCTTCCTGCGGGAGTACTGGAGCCACGTGGTCTTCCGAAAAACGCTCACGCCCGTGCACGGCGTCTTCCGCGGCTACCAGACGATGCTCGTCCTCTACGCGTTCATGAAGTGGGCCGCCAAGCTGAGCGCGCTCCGCGGCGGGCGCTCGACGGCGAGCGCCACCGACGTCCGCGACGCCGTCAGCCTCGTCGAGCAGCGCTTCGTCCTCCACGCGCGCTTCGCCGACGTCTTCTCCCTCAGCCCCGTCCTCACCGTCATGGCCGACCGCCTCTACCAGCAGCCGTCCTTCGTGCGCGCCGCCGCCCTCGAGCCCAACGCAAGCGGCTGACCCGTTCGGCCTGCACGGGCGGCCGGGTTCGGGGTCCAGGGACCCGTTCCCCGCATACTGAAGCCGCACAAGGCGCGTTGATGGAGCCCAGCCGCCACGGGTCCGAATCGGACACCCGCCACGTGGTCCCTGAACCCCGAACCCGGCCGCCCGTG
>CAYQQT010000183.1:0-4763 GCA_964419375.1 uncultured bacterium | reverse complement strand
CGTTTCTGGCAGGCGAGTGTAAAGATGACAATAGAGGGTGTGAACTTGACTTCCCAAGACGCAAACGCTTAGGCTCGTCTAGTCCGGTTTTTCCGGACCGAGGGAGTGACTGATGGCCAGGCTGGACGCCTTTTTCAAGCTGATGTTCGATTCCGGAGCCTCCGACTTGCACATCGTGGCGGGCTCGCCCCCGATCCTGCGCGTGCACGGTGAGCTCGAGCGGGTCAAGTACGACGTCCTCGAGGAAGAAACGCTCCGGGGGATGCTGTACGAGATCGCGCCCGAGCAGAAGATCAAGACGTTCGAGGAGACGGGCGACGTCGACTTCGGCTATGAGATCCCGGGCGTGGCCCGCTTCCGCTGCAACTTCTTCATGCAGAAGTACGGTTGCGGCGCGGTCTTCCGGCAGATTCCCACGAAGGTGCTCACCGCCGACGAGCTCGGGCTGCCGCCCATCCTCAAGAAGAGCGCGATGCTGCACAAGGGTCTCGTGCTCGCCACCGGCCCCACCGGCTCCGGCAAGTCGACGACGCTGGCGGCGGTGATCGACCACGCCAACAAGCACCGCAAGGACCACATCATCACCATCGAGGATCCGATCGAATTCGTGCACCAGAGCCAGGGCTGCCTCGTGAACCACCGCGAGGTGGGCGTGCACACGCGGGGCTTCGCCTCCGCCCTCAAGGGCGCCCTCCGCGAAGATCCCGACATCATCCTCGTCGGTGAGATGCGCGACCTCGAGACCATCCGGCTCGCCCTGGAAGCGGCCAACACGGGTCACCTCGTGTTCGGCACCCTGCACACCACGAGCGCGGCGAAGACCATCGACCGCATCATCGAGGTGTTCCCCGCCGAAGAGCAGGCGCAGGTGCGCAACGGCCTCTCCACCGGCCTCAAGGTGGTGGTGGCGCAGAACCTCTTCAAGCGCGTCGACAAGAAGGGACGCTGCGCGGCCCTCGAGATCCTCGTCTGCACGGCGGGCGTGGGCAACCTCATCCGCGAAGGCAAGACGGTGCAGATCCCGTCCGCCATCCAGACGGGCAAGCAGTACGGCATGCAGACGCTGGACGACGCCATCATGGCGAACCTCACGAAGGGCTGGATCAGCCCCGAAGAGGCGTACGATAAGTGCATCGACAAGTCGAAGTTCAAGCCGTTGCTGAAGACACCTCCCGACGAGCTGAATCAGTAGGGGCTGGACGATGCGCAAATCCGAGATCGACGACCTGCTGTCCTCGATGCTGGACTCGCACGAGAACGTGTCCGACCTCAACATCACGGTGGATCGTCCGCTCCAGGTGGAGTCGTCCGGCGAGCTGGTGGGGGTGCCCGTCGACCCCGCCATCGACAGCCTGTCGCCCTTCCAGACCGAGATCTTCGCCCTCAACCTGATCAACAGCGACCGGCGCCTGTCCGAGTTCCTCGTCAAGCAGGGCTCGTGCGACAGCTCGTACTTCCTGCCCGGCAAGGCGCGCTTCCGCGTCAACATCTTCTCCCAGCGCGGCAACATCTCCGTCGTGCTCAGGAAGCTGGAGACGAGGATCCCCACCGTCGAGGAGCTGCAGCTGCCCGCCGCCTTCAAGAAGATGCCGGCGGAGAAGAACGGCCTCATCCTCGTCACCGGCGCCACCGGCTCCGGCAAGACGACGTCGCTGGCGGCGCTGCTCAACGAGATCAACGCCACCAAGTCCGTGCACATCGTCACCCTCGAGGATCCCGTCGAGTACGTGCATCCCAACCGCAAGTCGACCTTCAACCAGCGCGAGCTGGGCCTCGACTACGACGCCTTCGCGAGCGGCCTGCGCGCCGCCCTGCGGCAGGCGCCGAAGATCATCCTCGTCGGTGAGATGCGCGACCGGGAGACGACCGAGCTCGCGCTCAAGGCCTCCGAGACGGGCCACCTCGTGCTCTCCACCCTGCACACCGTCAATGCGGGGCAGGCCATCAGCCGCATCGTCGGCATGTTCGACCAGGAAGAGGAGAAGCAGATCCGCCAGCGCCTCGCCGACACCATCCGGTGGATCGTGGGCCAGCGCCTCGTGCCGAAGGTGGGCGGGGGCCGGTGGGCCGTGCACGACATCCTCGCCAACACCATCCGCTCCAACGAGCTCATCCTCAACGGCGAGTCGGACGGCAAGACCTTCTACGACATCCAGGAGGTCGGTGAGCCCTTCGGCATGACGACGTTCGACCAGTCGCTCCTGCGCTCCTACGAGAACGGCATCATCGCCGAGGACACGGCGGTCGCCTACGCCACGCGCAAGGCGATCGTGCAGCGCGGCATCGACACCATCAAGCAGAAGCGCGGCGAGAAGACGACCGAGATCGAAGGCCTGAAGCTCGACATCGACTACAACCGCAGCGTCATCAAGAAGAAGTGAGCCCCATGGTCGACACCCCCGACTTCATCCAGCAGCAGCGGCTCGCGCTCGTGTGCGAGGACGCTTCCGAGCGGCAGGCGGTGATCAAGGCCGCCCTCGATCAGATCGGCTTCACGATGCACGCGGCCAAGAATGCGGACGAGGCCGTGGAGCGCATGCGGCGCGATACCTACGAGCTGGTCATCCTGGACGAGCGGTTCCAGGGCAGCACGCACCTCGACAATGCGGTACTCGCCACCCTGCGCGGCATGGCGACGGCGACGCGCCGCTACATGTTCGTGGCGCTCCTCGGCCGGGAGTACAAGACCTTCGACAACATGATGGCGTTCGCACGGTCCGTCAACGTCGTGGTCAATCCCAACGACCTGCCGCATTTGCCGGCCATCCTCGTGAAGGCGATGAACGACAATAATCAGTTCTACCGGGTGTTTCGCGAGGTTCTGGCCGAAGCCGGCAAACGCTAGGCAGGGCGCTGAGAACGGCGCATCTGCGTCGTCGGCTCCTCGTTCGTTGCTGCGGCGTAGGCGGCGTACGCCTCACTCCTCTCTTCGTCGCCGCCTAGCATCTGCACCGTTCTTCGCGCCTCGTGATCCCCGAAGGGGGCATCGCCCTGCGCGGGTTTCGGCTATTGCAACCGCTCGCTCGGGGCCGGGCTGGGTGGAGGGGGGGCGGGCTCGATGCCGGAGATGTGCTGGTAGGCGATCGTGATCTCCTCGCCGTGACGGTTGAGCAGCAAGCCGGAGGATGTGAGCTCCTGTAGCGTTCCCGATATCGGCTCGGGGGCTCTGACCAGTGACACCCGGACCTGGTGGCCGACGTGGGCGACGGCTTCGCGTTGCCAGAGGGCGGCCATGGTGGCGGTCATCTCGTCGAATTCGTCGATGGCGCCGATTCCCGGCGCCATGGCGGCGACTGGGCCCGGGGGCTGGGGCCGCGACGGCGTGCCCTGGTCACCGGCGGCGCGAGCGAGACCGCGGCTGAGCTCGGAGAGCTGCGCCATGATGGAGCGCAGGATGAGGAAGCCGGTGAGCGAGATCACGAGGGAGAGGCCGAGGCCGATCTGCGCGGTGTCGCGGCCGAGGCCGTCGAGCGTGTAGAGCGTCCACGTGAAGATCAGCAGCGGAAGCACCGTCGTGAGGACGAAGATCGTCGACGCCGCCTGCAGCAGGCTGTGCGAGCGGTCGGCCACCCCGTGCCCTTCTTACTTCTTCCTGGGCGCGAACGGTGATGGCTTCGGCGGAGCGAACGTGGTCGGTGCGGCGCGAGGCTTGCGCTTCAAGGTGATCGCCAGCTCGTAGCTCTTGTCGTTATTGGGGTCGGGATTGAACACGCCGATCCAGACGCGGCGATGCTGCTTGCCGAGCTCCGGCACCACGGTGCCGCCCGCCTTGTGCTTTCTCGGCGCCTCGGGCTTGCCCGTGAAGGGCACGCTCACGATCCACGCCCGATCGGAGGCGGCGTCGTTTTCCTTGAGCTTGATCTCGACGTCCGGGGGATCGGCGAGCTCACCCGCCTCCACCTTGAAGAAGCGCGTGGTGAGGGGGCCGAGGGTGACCGCGAAGCGCTGCGGCGCCGCGCGCTCCTTGTCGTCGGTCAGCGACGCCAGCTTGAGCGCCTGCGTGCCCGCGGGATCGAGCCGCGTAAAGCTTGCCGTGTCCGCGGCCCCTTCGGTGAGGCCGCCCTGCACCCAGAAGCCCGGCTCGGGGATGGCACGCGTCATGACCTCCTTGATGAAGTCCGGGTACGTCTTGTAGAGGCGGCCTTCCGCGACGACGTAGAGGTAGAGCTCCTGCCCGAGCTGGTACGTCTGGTCCTTGCCGCGCGTGGTGAACTGCGGATTAAGCCGCGTGAGCGCCTCCTTGACGAAGCCCTCTTCCTGCTTCTCCACGTGCTCGAGCAGCAGCGCGTACCCCTCCGCGAGGCGGCCGCCCTCGTGCTCGGCGCTCTTCTGAATGGGCACGGAGAGCAGATAGGGATACCGCTTCAGCGTGTCCTTCGCCGCGTCCGCGAAGGAGGCGCCGCCGCCGCGAAACTCGTTCCAGCCCTTGCGCGCCCCCACCCACCACTGTGCCGTCTGTGCCGCCATCGCCTCCAGCGACGTTTCCCGGTCGCGCTGCTCCTCGGACGTTTCCACCGGCACCTTGTCGCCCGCGAGCCGGATCTGGGCGACCGTGCTGCTTGGAGCCGAGGCGACGACGGGCTGCGCAGGCTGGCGCGTGGGAGGATGGGATGGCGGCGGGGACGTGGGCGCGCCGCCGCTTCTCGTCACCGGCATCGTCGGGCGCTCGATGACGAAGGCACTGCCACCGGGCGGAAGAGAGGTGTCGGCGGCGACGGCAGGCTCCGGCGCGGCCGCGGCAGCGGCGAACGACACGCGCTCGC
>CAYQQT010000182.1:2546-7349 GCA_964419375.1 uncultured bacterium | reverse complement strand
CGAGCGCCGCCTGCAGGGCCACCCGCTCCGCCTGGCGCGCCGCCCGCCGGCCGATGTCCCGCAGGCTCTCGCTCGCCCCGCCCGTGATGGCGACGGGCGCCGCGCCGGGGGCCTGCAGACACTCGGATCTGCGCTTCAGCTCGTCGAGTATCTGGCCCTCGTCGCCGAACACGACCCAGCGCTTGATGAGGTGCTCCAGCTCGCGGACGTTTCCGGGCCAGTCGTAGCGCATCATGAGTTCGAACAACTGTGGGGACACCGTCGGGGCCGGACGGCGGAAGTCCCCGGCGAAGAGCTGACGAAAATGATCGACCAGGTGAGGGATCTCCTCGCGCCGCTCTCGCAGCGGCGGCACCACGATCCGCAGGGCGTCCAGGCGCTGGAGCAGGTCCCGGCGGAAGGCCGAGGCCGCGACCAGCGCCGACAGATCGCGGCTCGTGGTGGCGAGGATTCGCACAGAGGCGCGGTCCGGGTCTTCCAGCAGGCGCAGGAGTCTCGACTGGGTTTTCATCGGAATCTCGCCGACCTCGTGCAGGATGAGCGATCCCCCCGCGGCGCGGCCCAGGCTGTCGGAGCGCGTGTCCTGACCGAACAGTGCCGCTTCCACCAGGTCGGGGGGCAGCGAGGTCACGTTCAGCTTGACGACAGGCTCCGCCCAGCGGGCGGACAGGAAGTGGATGGTCCGGGCGACCACTTCCCTGCCCGTGCCCGGCTCGCCCATGACCAGCACCGGCTGCCCGGTGTCGGCCGCCCGGATCGCCGCCTGCTCGACGTCGCGCATGCGGGCGCTTCGATCGAACAGCCCCCCGTACCGCGTGAAGAACCGATCCCGCCGGAGTGCCGCTTCGGCGGCGCCGTCGGCCGCCCCGATTCGCTTGCCCGCCATGTCCATGCTCACGGCCGGAAGTTAGGAGCAAAGCAAGTACCAAACGGAAGAAAACTTCCTAAAAGCCTTCCAGGGCTTGAATTTAATGCGTGCACCGCGAAAAATCTTCGCGGTCTCGTCGAGCAGTTATTGACCAATCGATGCCGGTTGAGCGGTCAACAATCGACCATCGATATGGAACACAGGGGGTCGTCGGGCTCGTAGCAGAATCCCCTTGCGTCGGGTCCGCGCGAGGACCTACCTTTTGTTCATGACTGCTCGACGCCTTCCTGCCGCTCTCTGGGTCTGTCTGCTCCTGACCGGCATCGCCCTATCGGGATGTTCGCAGGACCCCGACGTGAAGAAGAGACAGTACCTGGAGCGTGGAACCGCCTATCACGCCGACGGCAAGTACAACGAAGCGATCATCCAGCTGAAGAATGCGCTCCAGATCGACCCCAAGTTCGGCCCCGCCTTGCATGCGCTGGGCCGGGCCTATCGGGCCAAGTCCTGGGGCGCAGACGCCCTGCGCGAGTTGCAGCGCGCCGTCGAGATCCAGCCTGGCAACCTGGAAGCTCACGCTGATCTGGCGCAGGCCTACCTGGATCTCGAGGCGTGGAACCACGCTCTGGCCGAGGCCCAGAAGCTCCGCGAAAAGGCCCCCGAGAGCGCCACCGAGCTGTATGTCCGGGGCGCGGCGACGCTCGGCAAGGGCGAGCCCAAGGAAGCCGTCGAGTTGCTCGCCCGCGCCGTCGCCGCCGGACCGGCGACGCCGGAGATGCACAAGAGCTATGGCGACGCCCTGGTGGCCGTCGATCGCGTCGACGAGGCGGAAAAGGCCTACCGTGCGGCGCTGGCCGCGCGGCCGAAGTACGGCGAGGCGCTCATCGGCCTGGGCGGGCTCCAGCTACGGCGGCAGCAGCGGGAGGCGGCGCTGGAAACCCTGAGCCAGGCGAAGGCCGCGGAGCCGCAGAACCCGAAGGTACGCCTGGCCCTGAGCAGCGTGCGGGCGGCCGAGGGCAAGCTGCCGGAGGCCATCAAGGAGCTGGAGGAGCTACCTCGCCAGGCGTGGTCGCCGCGGGTGGTGCTGGCGCTCGGGGGCCTCTACCTGCGTACCAAGCAGCACGAGCGGGCGAGGCTCGTGCTGCAGCCGTTCGTCAAGACGTTCCCCGACATGCTGATCGGCCGCTATCTCATGGGCCACGCCGCCCTCGGCGCGGGTCGCACCGACGAAGCCATCGCCGAGCTGCAGCTGGTGGCGTTGCGCATGCCCAACAACCCGATGGTGCGCTACAGCCTGGGCGTGGCCCAGCTGGCCGCCGGGCTCCCGCGCGAGGCGCTCAAGGAGTTCGAGCGCGTGGCGAGGCCGATGGAAAAGGTGCCCGACTTTCACCTGCAGTCGGCGCGCGCGCAGCTGGCCCTGGGCCAGGTCGACGCCGCGCAGAAGTCGGCGCAGGCGGCGGCCGCGCTGGCACCGCAGACGCCGCAGCCGTACGCGGTGCTCGGCGCCATCCACGCGACGAAGGGCGACCTGGCGCGCGCGGCGCAGATGTACAGCAAGGCCCTCGAGGTCGATCCGGGCTTCACCCCCAGCCGGGTCGCGCTCGGCAACGTGTACAACATCGACAAGAAGCCGGAGGAAGCGCTCAAGGAGTACGACACGGCGCTGCAGGCGGACCCCGCCTACGGCCCGGCACTGCGGGCGAAGGTGGGAACGCTGGTTCGTCAGAAGCGTGTCGACGAGGCGATCGCGTCGGTGCAGACGGCGCTGACGAGCAAGCCGAAGGACGCGCGGTTGATCACGCTGCTGGGCGCGCTCTACGCGCAGAAGAACGACCAGAACCGTGCCGAGCAGGAGTTCAAGCGCGCGCTGCAAGCCGACGACAAGTACGCGCCGGCGCGCTTCAGCTTGGCGCGCGTGTACCTGGCGGGCGGGAAGGAGGCGGAGGCGACCGCGCAGCTGCAGCGCATCCTCGCCGATCGGCCGTCGGATATCGCGGCGGCGGTGACGCTCGCCGGGTTGCACACCCGGCATGGCCGCTATGACCAGGCCATCAGCGTGATGGAGCCGGTGGCCAAGGTCAGCCCGGCCACGACCGAGCTGGCTCTCGTGCTCGCCGATCTCTACGTCAAGCGCAGCCGGTACGACGACGCGATCGCGCTGTTGACGCCTCTGGTGGCGGCCAACCGGGAGCTCGTCCAGGCCCGCGTCGTCCTGGGCGTCGCCCTCCTCGGAAAGTTCAACGTCCCCGAGGCGATCAAGCAGTTCGAGCAGGTCAATCAGATCAACCCGAAGCTCGCGCTCAATCACTACTATCTGGGTCGCGCGCACGTGGCCGGCGGCAACGTGGAGGCTGCGCGCAAGGCGTACGCGACGGCCCTGACGCTCACGCCGGACGCCAAGCAGATCCGCATCGAGCTGGCGGCACTGTCCGGCGAGAAGCCCGACGAGGCGTTGCTGGCCGGGCAGGTGACGGAGCTGAAAGCCGCGGTGGAGAAGGATCCGGGCAACATCGCACTGCGCCATGCGCTGGGCCGCGCCTATCTGGTCAAGAACCAGCCGAGAGAGGCCGAGGCCGAGTACCGGCGCATCCTCGAGGCTGCACCGACGTTCGCACCCGCCAACATGGCGCTGGCCATGATTCGGGGGCAGGAGAGGAAACCCGACGAAGCCGCGGAGCACCTGAAGGCGGTGCTGCGGGCCGAACCCAACAACGTGCAGGCCCACGGGATGCTCGGCGACTACTACGAGCGCAAGGGCAGCGTCGAGCTGGCCATCCAGCACTTCGAAACGGCCCACCGCGCCAATCCCACTCCTGGACTCAAGCTTCGCCTGGGGGCGCTGTACTCGAGGGTGGGGCGCCTGGACGAGGGGCTGGCCCGCGCCCGAGAGGTGGTTGCTGCGCAGCCGAAGCTTGCGGCCGCGCATTTGCTGCTCGGCCAGCTTCAGGCGCAGCGAGGGGACCACGGGCAGGCGATCGAGTGGCTGAGTACAGCCGTTCGGCTGGACCCGAAGCTCACCCAGGCGCACTTCGCGCTGGGGACGGTGTACGAGCGCAAGGGCGAGACCGACAAAGCCCTGGCCGCCTACAGGAAGGCTCAGGCGCTGAACCCCAAGGACGCCGCCGTCCTGAACAACCTGGCGTGGCTGTACGCGCAGAACCGGAACCTGGACGAGGCCCTCACGCTCGCGCGCACCGCGCAGGAGCTGGCGCCCAGCTCCGCGGCGATCCTGGACACGCTCGGCTTCGTGCACTACCAGCGCAAGGAGTACGACAAGGCCGAGCCGGTGCTCAGGAAGGCGGCGGAGCTGGGGCCCCGGATCGCACCCATCCACTATCACCTGGGGATGACGTATTACCGGCTGGGACGGAAAGACGATGCCGTTAGTGCGTTGCGGCGATCGCTGCAGTTGGATGAGCGTATGCCGGACGCCCAGGAGGCACGACGCGTGCTGAAGGAACTCGGAGCGGCCTCCTAGGCCTGCGGCGCGTCGAGATCGGGCTCGGGCAGCGTGACGATGACGTGCGAGCGGGCGCGCAGCTCGACGTCCAGCTCGGGACGGGCGCGACGGTCGGAGCGCCGTCGCTCGGCACCCGGCGCGCTGGCTGAAGACCTCCGCCGCGCGGCCATCCGCCGGTCGAGGATGAGTTCCACCTTGCTGTCACCCTGAAACCGCTCCTGCAGGTACGCATGCAGACGGGTATGGTGGCGGGAGACGATGAAAAGGTGTCGAGCCATCGGCGGCTTGTGCCTCACCGCACACCCGATGCCAGTCATCAAAAGGCTGAAATTCCGCGCCCTTTCGACCCGGGCAGTCGTCGCGCCTTCGAAAGGAGACAAGATATCCGACGGCGGCGACGAAAACGCAGGAAATCACGGCATTCCCGCGTCTCTGCTCCGGTGTTCCCGCCGGCCGACTGTAAAGCGTCCGAGAC
>CAYQQT010000182.1:0-2446 GCA_964419375.1 uncultured bacterium | reverse complement strand
CGGCGGGACATCTATGACGAGCTGCAGCAGCGGGGGCTTGTCATCATCCGGGGGATGTTACCAGAGAGCGAAGATCGCGGAGCGCCGGTTCGAGCGCCTACACCGCGGCTGGGATCAGCTTGGCGTCCGGCGTCTTGGTATCTGTCGCGTCATGCGGATCGAGGGAGATGCGGAAGCCGCCGCCCGCTCGCCGTGCAACCGGGATATCGAGATCGAGCATCTCCCGGATCAGCTCGAGGATCGTCCACTCGTCCGCTGCTTCCGGCATCCACGGGCTCATGGTTTTCATGCCGTTTGCTACAGCAAACCGCGTGCCCGAGCCCCGACGTTCGGCCAAGAACCTGAAAACGCGTCGATCTTGTGGGGCGGTGAGAACCAGGCAGCGGTGAAGCTGGTCACTTCTCACCCGTCGCCACCTCACCGACCCGCCAGCATTCGCTGCACGGTGGCTGAAAACTCTTCGTTGCCGAAGGGCTTCTGCAGGAACACCGAGCCCGGCTCCATCACGCCGAGGTGACCGATGTTGTCGTAGTCGAAGCCCGAGATGTAGATGACGGCCACGCCCGGACGGGCCTCGGCCAGCCGCATCGCCAGCTCGCGGCCGCTCATGTAGCGCATCACCACGTCCGTGACGAGCAGGTCGATCTTGCCGCTGTGAGCTTGCGCCAGCGCCAGGGCGGTCTCGGGGTCCTCCGCAACGAGGACAGTGTATCCGTGCTCCCGCAGGACATGGCAGAGCGATTCCCGTACCGAGTCTTCGTCGTCGACGACAAGTATGGTCGGGTGCGGCCCCAGCACCCTCTGACCATACCACGCCGAATGTTGGCAGACTTTACAGCTTTCGCCCTTACTCGAGCTTCTGAGTGTCCGGCATGAACACGGTGTCGAGATCCTTGTCCGCTTCCATCAGGTGCCACGAGCCTGCCGCCACCAGCACGTCCACCTGCTCATCGAGTGGACTCACCGCCACCTGGAAGCCGCGCGCGCCCCGGGAGATGTAGCCCAAGCGCGCGAGGCGGCGGGCCACCGGGCTGCGCTCGGTGGCGTTGACCTCAATGCTGAAGCACCCGCGGGCGGCCGCGTAGTCCATCGCCAGGCGCAGGGCAACGTCGGTGGAGGCAGCGTCGGTGGACGTGAAGACGTCCACGAGGGCGGCGCGCTCCTGGTCCATCTCCATCACCACCAGCCCCACCAGCTCACCGCGTCGCCGCATGGCGAGCGGCACCTGCTGGCGCGGGGCCGCGTAGCGCCAGGTCAGGTATGCGCTGTCGCGCACGCACGCGATCGTATGGGTGGGCGCCACCCGCTCGAAGAGGTCGTCGAACTCGACGCCGAACTTTCCCACCTCCTCCACGCTGAAGCCGCGCATGCTGCTCCGCCCCACCCGGTCGAGCAGGCGCAGCGGCACCCCGATCATGCGGGCCACCAGCGGCCGCGGCCGGCGGGAAAACACGGCGCGGACGGAGACGCCCCCGTTGACAGGGCGCACCCAGCGCCGGTACTCGCTCACGAGGGTTGATCCGGCCTTCAGCAGCGCGGCGAGGTTGTTCGGCACGGGCGGGCCGTACATGAAGTCGATGCCGCCCTCGCGCATCTCCGCGAGGCTCGCGCTGTGCAGCGCGACGGCGAGCCCCTGGCGCCGCACCCGCGGCTCGACATAACAATCACCGCCGATGGAGCCCGCGCGCTCGCGTCCCGCCACGCGCACCCGCCGCGGAAAGAGCGACGTGCAGGCCACCGCCTCGCCGGTGGCCGTCTCGATGGCCAGCCATGTCAGCGCGCTCCCGTGCGGGTTGGACCGGTAGAGGTGCTCGTAACGGGCGACGCTGTCGCCGCGGTAGATCTTGCCGATGAGGGCCAGCAGGCCGTCGCGGTCGTCGTCCTGCGCGCGACGGATCTCGAATCGCTCGCCCGCCCTCACCGGGCCGGACTTCAGCGTCTCGGTACCGGCACTCCGGCGTGGCCCGGCAGTCGGGTAAGGGGTCACACCTCTTTAGCACAACGCGCGCCAGCCGTGCTCGCGACCCGGGCCTCTGCAGGCATTGGGCAGTGTTCTTCCCACAAATCCCCCGACGCGCACCACTCTGGCGCTTCCCCACGGCCGCAAACATGCTTGAGAGACTGGCAGACCACGCGAAAGGGCCTCGACCCCCCGCCGCCGGGTCCCCGAAGGGCAAGCCGACTTCCCAGAAATGCCCCAGCCCGCCTCAGTGTGTCCCCGGGCTTGCGACATTCGGGGTCCCGCGGAGGTGGCCACGACGAGTGGCAGCGGAATTGCCCTTACACCCGGCTGACAGGACTATGACCGACCCGCAAACCCGGCTTCGCAGAGGAACCGTTGACGTGAGCGGCGATCGCAGCGTCGACGAGCACCGCGTGGCTCGCTCCCTGGGCACCCGCGACCCCCGGCGCGAGCCGCCGGCGCGTGGGCGGGCTGCGTGCCGGC
>CAYQQT010000181.1:0-7383 GCA_964419375.1 uncultured bacterium | reverse complement strand
CCTCGACGCCCCCCGAGCCCCCGACGCTCGGACGCGTCCCGGGGAACCCGGGACGCGCCTCGAGACCCCCCACGCCACTCCGGCCACCGCCCAAGATGGCGCGACGGAAACATCGGGGGCGGGTTCGGGACGGGTGAAGGCGTCGCCGCTCGCGAAGAAGATCGCGGCGCAATCGGGTGTCGATCTGAAGCTGATCCAGGGCAGCGGGCCCGGAGGCCGCATCATCCGCCGTGACGTGGAAGCGGCGTCGGTGGCGGCGCCCGCGGCGAGACCGGGGGCGGCGGTCGATGCGGGCGTCGAGTTCGAGGACCACCCGCTGTCGCAGATGCGGGCGACCATCGCGCGCCGCATGCCGCAGTCCAAAGGCCCGGTGCCGCACTTCTACGTCACCAGCGAGGTGGCGATGGACCGGGCGTGGGAGCTGCGTGAGGAGCTGAACGGCCTCGAGGGGCAGCCGAAGATCTCGGTCAACGACCTCGTGGTGCGCGCGTGCGCGCTCGCGCTGCTGAAGCATCCCGGCGTCAACGCGTCGTTCCAGGGCGAGGCGATCCGCGTCTACCACCGGGCGCACATCGGGATCGCGGTGGCGCTCGAGGAAGGGCTGATCACTCCCGTGCTCCGCGACTGTCACGCGAAGTCGCTGGGGCAGATCGCGGTGGAATCGCGCGATCTCGCCGAGCGCGCGCGCAACCGCAAGCTGCGCGCGCAGGAGATGTCGGGCGCGACGTTCTCCATCTCCAATCTCGGCATGTTCGACGTCGCCGACTTCTCGGCCATCATCAATCCGCCGGAGGGGGCCATTCTCGCCGTGGGCTCCGTGCGGCGCGTGCCCGTCGTCGAGGAATCCGGCGTGGGCGTGGGCCGGCGCATGAACATGACCATCTCCTGCGACCATCGCGTGATGGACGGCGCCATGGGCGCGAAGTTCCTGCAGGACGTCAAACGGCTGCTCGAAGAGCCGCTGCGCCTGCTCCTGTAGCGCCCATGGCCTCCCACAAGGTCGACGTGGCGGTGGTGGGCACGGGCCCCGGCGGGTACGTGGCCGCCATCCGATGCGCGCAGCTCGGCCTCTCGGTGGCGGCGGTCGAGGACGACCGTCCCGGCGGCGTGTGCCTGAACTGGGGCTGCATTCCGACCAAGGCCCTGCTCCGCAACGCGGAGGTCCTCGACCTGGTGGAGCGGGCGGGGGACTTCGGCATCAAGGTGGACAACGTGCAGCCCGACTACGCGGCCGCCATCAAGCGCAGCCGCGCGGTCGCCGACCGCATGGCGAAGGGCGTCGAGTTCCTCTTCCGCAAGAACAAGATCACGCTCTTCCGCGGCACGGGCATCCTCCGCTCCGCCACCACGGTGGAGGTGAAGGGCAGTGGCGGCACGGAGACGATCGAAGCGCGTGCCGTCATCGTCGGCGCGGGCTCGGAGTCGCGCTCGCTGCCCGGCGTCACCATCGACGAGAAGGTCGTGCTGTCGTCCACGGGGGCGGTGAGCAGTGAGCACAGGCCCGCCTCGCTGATCGTCATCGGCGCCGGCGCCGTGGGCGTCGAGTTCGCCGACGTCTACCGCGCGTACGGCACGGAGGTCACGATCCTCGAAGCCCTCGACCGGGTGGTGCCCATCGAGGACGTCGAAGTCTCCAGCCAGCTCGCGCGCGCGTTTTCGCGGCGGGGCATCACGCTGAAGACGGGCGTGAAGGTGAGCGCCATCACGGTGGGCCCCTCCGGGGCGGTGGTCGAGACCGACGGCGGATCCCTCAAGGCGGAGCAGGTCCTGATGGCGGTGGGGCGTGCCGCACGCACGAAGGGCATCGGCCTGGAGGCGCTCGGGGTCAAGCTCGAGCGTGGCTTCGTGAAGGTCTCGCCGCGCATGGAGACGTCCGCGAAGGGCCTCTACGCCATCGGCGACATGGCGGGCCCGCCGCTGCTCGCCCACAAGGCGATGGCGGAGGGCGTGGTGGCGGCGGAGGCCATCGCCGGCCACAATCCTCGGCCCGTCGAGTACGCCAACGTCCCTTCGTGCACCTACTGCCGGCCGCAGATCGCGTCCATCGGCGTCACGGAGGCGAAGGCGCGCGAGAACGGGCGCGAGCTCAGCATCGGGAAGTTTCCCTTCACGGCGAGCGGCAAGGCGGTGGCGATGGGGGAGACCGACGGCTTCGTGAAGGTGGTGGCCGACAAGGCCACCGGCGAGATCCTCGGCGTGCACATCATCGGCCCCGAGGCGACCGAGATCATCCACGAGTTCGCCGTCGGGCGCACGCTCGAGGCCACCCTCGACGAGATCATGCACACCATCCACGCCCACCCCACGCTGTCGGAGGCCGCCTTCGAAGCGACGCTGGCCGCCCTCGGCCGGGCCATCCACATCTGAGGAGGCCGCGATGGATTTCGAGCTGACGGCCGACCAGCAGGCTCTGCGCACGCGCGCGCGTGACCTCGCCGACTCCGTGATCGCGGAGCGGGCGGCGCGGTGGGACGCCAACGAGGAATATCCCTGGGACAACGTCAAGGACCTCGTCAGGGCCGGCTTCATGGGCATGACGATCCCGCGCGAGCACGGCGGCTCCGACCGGCCCCTGCTCGACGTGGTGCTCGTGATCGAGGAGATCGCGCGCGCGTGCGGCGTGTCCGCGCGCATCGTGGTGGAGGGCAACCTCGGCGTCGTGGGCGCCCTGCGCGCGTACGGGACGGAGGCGCAGAAGCGGCGCTACTTCGCCTGGGTGCTCGAGGGCGAAAAGCCCGCCATCGCCATCAGCGAGCCGGCGGCGGGCTCCGCGGCCACGGACCTCACCACGCGGGCGGACGAGAGCGCTGCGGCTTTCCGCCTCACCGGCCACAAATGCTGGATCACAGGCGCCGGCACCTCGCGTCTCTATCTCGTGTACGCGCGCTTCGGCGAGCGCGCGGGCGCGGAGGGCATCGGCGGCATCTTCGTCGAGCGCGACACGCCGGGATTCCGCATCGGGCGGCGCGAGCTGATGATGGGCCTGCGCGGCATCCCCGAAGGCGAGCTGCACTTCGAGGGCTGCGACGTCCCGCGCGAGAACCTGCTCGTCGGTCCCGGCGACGGCTTCAAGAAGCTCATGCGCGCCTACAACGGCCAGCGCCTCGGCGCCGCCACCGTCGCCCTCGGCCTCGCCGAGGGCGCCTACGAAAAAGCGCTCGCGTATGCCACGCAGCGCAAGCAGTTCGGGCACGCCATCGGTGACTTCCAGGGCATCCGGTGGAAGCTCGCCGACATGGCGATCAAGCTCGACGCCGCCCGCCTGCTCATCCACCGCGCCGCCGCGCGCGCGGGCCGGGACTTCCCGGACGCCCTCGAGGCAGCGAAGGCGAAGACCTTTGCCGCGGAGACGGCGCAGGAGGTCACCAGCCAGGCGCTGCAGATCCACGGCGCCGCCGGCTACGGACGCTCGCTGCCGCTCGAGCGCATGGTGCGCGACGCCCGCATGTTCGCCATCGGCGGCGGCACCCTCGAGATGATGCGCAACCTCATCGCCGACCGCCTGCTCCCGACGCGCGCCAACTGGCGGGCGTGACCCGAACTTGCGACGGCTGCGTCCCGGCGTTCTGGGGACGCGACCGAGCATTCGGGTCGTTCCCCATGAAATGAAAATCGGCTTCGGGCTTCCCACCGGCGGAGAGTGGGCGACGCCCAACGCCATCGACGCCGTCGCCCGGGCCGCGGAGTCGCTCGGCTACTCCTCGCTGTGGACCTTCCAGCGCCTGCTGTACGCGCTGTCGCCGCGCAACGAGTACTACGGCGCGCCGGGCGGTGTGTGGCCGGACGTCTTCAAGCGCACGCTCGATCCCATCGTCGTGCTCACGCTGGCGGCGGCGTGCACGCGCACCATCCGGCTCGGCGTGTCGGTACTCATCGTGCCCTTCTACGAGCCCATCGTGCTCGCCAAGCAGCTCGCCACGCTGGACTATGTGTCGCACGGGCGCCTCGACGTCGGCCTCGGCATCGGCTGGTCGCTCGACGAATTCGAGGCGGTGGGCGCCTCTGCCGCCGGGCGCGGCGCGCGCGCCGATGAGTTCATCCGCTGCCTGAAGACGGTGTGGACGCAGGAGCGAGTGGAGTTCGCGGGCGAGTTCTATCGCATTCCCCCGTGCCGGGTGGAGCCCAAGCCCGCCCAGCGGCCGCATCCGCCCATCCTCGTCGGCGGGTACAACGACGCCGTCTTTCGCCGCGCCGCGGAGGTGGGCGACGGCTACACGGGCGGCAACATCCCGCTCGCGGACATGGCGACGACGGTAGGGCGCGTGCGTGCGGCGGCGGAGCGGGCGGGCCGCGATCCCGCCACCTTCCCCATCGTGTGCCGCGGCGCGTTCAACCTCACGCCGGCGCCGCTCGGGGCCGGGCGGCGCGCGCTGTGGGGCTCGGCGGACGAGATCCGCGACGACGTGCGCCGCTACGCCGACGCCGGCGTCACCGAGCTGTTTCTCGATCCCAACTTCCAGCCCGGGGGCGCGATCCTCGAGCGCGTGCTGGGGCAGATGGAAGCGCTGGCGCCGAAGGGCGGGCGCTGACCGGTGCTATACTCCTGCGCCATGGACCGCCGCCGCGCGCACCGCGCTTCGAGACCCGCCATCATGGCGCTCCTGCTCGTCGCGGTGGCCGCGATGGTCGTGCAAGGGGCGGCCGTGCCGCACACGCACGTGGGCGCCTCCGGCGTCTACAACCAGGAGCACGACCTCACCCTGTACGCCGTCGCCGGCGGCGCCGCGCTCGCGGAAGCGGCGCCTGCGCTGTTCGTGGACGTTGTGCTCACCGCCGTGTCGTTCGTTGCCGTGCCCCGCCCGCCCTCGCTTTCGCGCGCGCACGGCGACTGTCGCGCTCCCCCCACCGTCTAGACCTGCTCGCGCTTTCTCCGTTCGCCGTCACGCCGCCTTCCGGCGCCGGCACCGATCTCCCACATACGGAGGACGTCATGCGTGCATCTCTCGCGATCATCGTGGTCTCGCTCGCGCTGGCGGTGGCTCCCGCCGCCGCCCAGGAGGCGGAAGCGCTGCGCAGGGAGCTGGAGCAGATGCGCCGGCAGTTCGAAAGTGCCCAGCAGGAGTACCAGCGTTCCATGCAGCAGCTCACGGAGCGGCTGCAGCGCCTCGAAGCGCGGCCGCCACAAGGCAGCGGCGCGGCCCCGGCGATCGTACCGGCCCCGGCCGCCGGCTCCGCGCCTACGGCGCTGGACCTCGCGCGCCCGCGACAGCCGTTCGCGCTCACGGAGCGCAGGGGGGCGGGCCAATTCCTGTTCGACATGGGCATCGCGGGCGACTTCGTCGCCAACGTCACCCAGCGGAGCGTCGACGAGGCCAACGCGGGCACCTTTGCCGGCCGCGAGAACCGGTTCTTTCCGCGCGAGGTCGAGCTGAGCCTGTTCGGCCGGATCGATCCCTACGCGCAGGGCGTGGTGCGGATCGAGGCGGCGGAGGAGTTCGAGGACGGCGCGCGTGAGGTCCACATCGGGCTCGCGGAGGCCTATCTGACGCTGCTCACCCTGCCGTGGGGGACGCAGGCCAAGATCGGGCTGATGCGCCCGCGCTTCGGGCTCCTCAACGAGCGGCACCAGCACGACCTGCCCCACATCGACCGGCCGAACGCGCTCGTGCGCTTCTTCGGCGAGGAGCAGCTCGTCGAGAGCGGCGTGGAGGCGAGCTGGGTGGCGCCGCTGCCCTTCTACCTGGAGACGGTGCTGGGTGTCTTCAACGGCGACAACGAGGAGGCGTTCGGACGCGGCTCGCTGAAGGCTCCGCTCGTCACGGGCCGCGTGCGCACGTTCTTCGAGCTGGGGGATTCGAGCGCGCTGCAGGTGGGCCTCTCGGCGGCGAGCGGCGAGACGGACGCGGACCGGCGCTCGAACGTCTTCGGCGCCGATCTCAAGTACAAGCTCACGCCGGAGGGCTGGCGCCACGTGCTCCTCACCGTCGCCGCCGAGGCGCTGTACGGGCACCGGACGGTGGACGTGTTCGACGGGGGACTCAGTGAGGAGCGCACGCGGGAGCGATTCGGCTGGTACACGTACGCAGAGGCGCAGCCGTGGAAGCGGTGGGCCTTCGGCGCGCGCTACGACTGGACGCAGTATCCCGTGGAGCCGGGCGCCGAGTGGGCCCTGCAGCCCTACGTGTCGTTCATGCCGTCTGAGTTCCTGCGCTTCCGGCTCGGCTACAAGCACACCGAGCGCTCTCACCGCCTCGCCGGCGCCGACGCCGGCAGCGGCCGCATCCTCGACGAGCTGCTCTTCCAGGCCACCTTCATCCTCGGCGCCCACCCGGCGCACCCGTTCTAGGAGGCCTCAGTCATGGGGACATCGGTCCGGACCATCGTCGCCGCGCTCGTGGTCGCCGGCCTCTTCGCCGGCGCCGCGGAGGCGGCCAAGCTTCGAGTGGTGGCCACCATTCCCGATCTGAAGTCGCTCGCCGAGGAAGTGGGCGGCGATCTCGTCGAGGCCGATTCGCTCGCTCGCGGCACGCAGAACGCGCACGACGTGGAGATCCGGCCCAGCCTCATGCTCAAGCTGCGCCGGGCGGACGTGCTGATCGTCAACGGCCTCGAGCTCGACACGTGGGCGGACCTGGTGGTGCAGGGCGCCAACAACCCGAAGGTCGTGCGGGGCGCGCCCGGCCTCATCGACGCCTCGCGGGGTGTGCAGGTGCTGGAGGTTCCCACCGGGCGGCTGGACCGCTCGATGGGAGACGTGCACCCGTTCGGCAACCCGCACTACTCGCTCGATCCCGGCCAGGCGGAGGCGGTGACGGCCAACATCGTGGAAGGTTTCGCACGCGCGTTGCCCGAGCACCGCGCCACGTTCGAGCGCAACCGCCAGGCATTCCTGGCGCGGTTAACGGAGGCGCTGCGCCGGTGGACGACGACGCTGGAGCCGTTCAAGGGCGCCCACGTCGTCACGTACCACCAGGACTTCACCTATTTCCTGACGCGCTTCGGCCTCGTGCAGGCCGGCACCATCGAGGACCGACCGGGCATCCCGCCCTCGCCCGTGCATCTGACGCGCCTCATCCGCCAGATGAAGGAGGAGAAGATCAAGGTCGTGATCGTGGGGCCGTGGGTCGACCGCGCCCTCGCCGCGCGCGTGGCGGAGGAGGGGGGGGCCAAGGTGGTCGCGCTCGCGCCCGTGGTAGGCGCCGTCAAAGGCGCCGACACCTACCTCGCCGCCATCGACTACAACGTGAGCACGCTCGCCCACGCCCTGAAATAGATGGTCGCCGATCTTTTCGCGTTGCTGTGGGCGCCCTTTCTGATGTGTCTCGTCCTCACGGGCATCCACGCCTACCTCGGCGTGCACGTGCTCGCGCGCGAGGTCGTCTTCGTCGACATCGCGATGGCGCAGATCGCCGCCCTCGGCGCCACCGCCGCCTTTCTCGTGGG
>CAYQQT010000180.1:0-7426 GCA_964419375.1 uncultured bacterium | reverse complement strand
TGGTGAGTGGGAAACGGGTCCCTGTACCCCGAAGGCCAACCCGCCCCGCCGAACGCACGTGGCGTGTTTCAAGTTTAGCGGACTAGGTCAGACGGAGGTTCGACGATGCACCTCACTCCTCGCGAGCAGGAGAAGCTGCTTGTGTTTACCGCGGCTGAAGTGGCCCGGCGGCGGCGTGGGCGGGGGCTGAAGCTGAATCATCCTGAGGCGCTTGCTCTCATCACGGCGGAGATTTTGGAGGGAATTCGGGACGGGCGCAGCGTGTCGGAGTTGATGGCTTGGGGGTTGTCCATCCTCGGGCGTGACGACGTGATGGAAGGCGTGGCGGAGATGATCGACGCGGTGCAGGTGGAGGGGACGTTTCCGGACGGCACCAAGCTGGTGACGATTCACCACCCCATCCGGTGACCATGGGCGCGCGCATCGCTCGACGCCAATGCCATCTACTACCGCATCCTCGACACGGGAGCGTGACGTGATACCAGGCGAATACCTGCTGGGCGAGGGCGATATCGTCGCCAACGCCGGCCGCGCGACGGTGGAGCTGACGGTGGAGAACACGGGCGACCGTCCCATCCAGGTGGGCTCGCACTTCCACTTCTTCGAGGTGAATCGCGCGCTGCGCTTCGACCGTGGCCGCGCCTTCGGCATGCGCCTGAACGTGCCCGCCGGCACCGCGGTGCGCTTCGAGCCCGGCGATGCCAGGCGTGTCACGCTGGTGGAGCTGGCGGGGGCGCGGCGCGTGTTCGGCCTGAACGCGCTCACGGAGGGCGGCACGCGCGAGCAGGCGCTGTCCCGCCTCGCCGAGTGGGAGCGTTCGTCGTGACGCTGCGCATGACGCGCCGGCAGTATGCCGACCTTTACGGTCCCACGGTGGGCGACCGCGTGCGGCTGGCCGACACCGAGCTCTTCATCCGGGTGGAGCGCGACGTCACGGTGCCGGGCGAGGAGGCGAAGTTCGGCGGCGGCAAGGTCATCCGTGACGGCATGGGACAGTCCTCACGCGCCACGCGCGCGGACGGCGTCGCCGATTGCGTGATCACGAACGCGCTCATCGTCGATCACTGGGGCATCGTCAAGGCGGACATCGCCATCCGCGACGGCCGCATCGTGGGCATCGGCAAGGCCGGCAACCCGGACGTCATGGCGGGGGTCACCGCCGGCATGGTGATCGGCGCCGGCACCGAGATCATCGCGGGCGAGGGGAAGATCGTCACCGCGGGCGGGCTCGACGCCCACATCCACTTCATCTGCCCGCAGCTCGTGACGGAAGCGCTCAGCGCCGGGTTCACCACGCTCCTCGGCGGCGGCACCGGCCCCGCCACCGGCACCGCGGCCACCACGTGCACGCCGGGGGAGTGGAGTATCCACCGCATGCTGGAGGCGGCGGAGGAGTTCGCCGTGAACCTCGGCTTCCTCGGCAAGGGCAACGCCTCCGCGCCCGACCCGCTGCGCGAGCAGCTCGCGGCGGGAGCCATCGGGCTCAAGCTGCACGAGGACTGGGGCACCACGCCCGCCGCCATCGACTGCGCGCTCACCGTGGCCGACGAGTACGACGTGCAGGTGGCCATTCACACCGACACGCTGAACGAGGCGGGCTTCGTGGAGGACTCCATCCGCGCCTTCAAGGGCCGGACCATCCACACGTACCATACGGAGGGCGCGGGAGGCGGGCACGCGCCCGACATCATCCGGGTGTGCGGCGAGGCCAACTGCCTGCCGTCGTCCACCAATCCGACGATGCCGTTCACGGTCAACACCATGGACGAGCACCTGGACATGCTGATGGTCTGCCATCACCTGAACTCCGCCATCCCCGAGGATCTGGCCTTTGCGGAGTCGCGCATCCGCGCGGAGACGATCGCCGCCGAGGACGTGCTGCACGATCTCGGGGCCATCAGCATGATGTCGTCCGACTCGCAGGCGATGGGACGCATCGGCGAGGTCGCCATCCGAACCTGGCAGACCGCGGACAAGATGAAGCGCCAGCGGGGGCCGCTGGCGGGCGAGACCCCCGGCGACGACAACGCGCGCGTGAAGCGGTACATCGCCAAGTACACGATCAACCCCGCCCTCGCGCACGGCCTCGCCGAGCACGTCGGATCCGTGGAGACGGGCAAGCTCGCCGACCTCGTCCTGTGGAAGCCCGCCTTCTTCGGTGTGAAGCCGGAGATGGTCGTGAAGGGCGGAATGATCGCGTGGGCGGCCATGGGCGATCCCAACGCGTCCATCCCCACGCCGCAGCCGGTGCTCTACCGCCCGATGTTTGGCGCCCTCGGCCGCGCGCGCGCCTCCACCTCGCTCACGTTCGTATCGGCGGCCGCGCTCGCTGCCGACGTGCCCCGCCGCCTGGGGCTGGCGCGCAAGGCGGTGGCCGTGAAGGGATGTCGCACGGTCAAGAAAAGGGACATGATCCACAACAACGCGCTGCCGCGCATCGAGGTGGACAGCGAAACGTACGAAGTCCGCGCCGATGGCGTTCTGCTGACGTGCGAGCCGGCAACCGTGCTTCCCATGGCGCAACGCTATTTCTTGTTTTGAACGGGCGGATCACGCACCTACCGGGTGACGAATGTTGAATCAATCAGGGCGATCCCCCCGACGGGGATCACGAGACGCGACAAAACGGCCCAGATGCTAGGCGCCGCCGAGCGACGACTGCGACGTAGCCCTGCTACGTCGCAGGGAGGAGCGAGAAGGCAACGACGCAGATGGGCCGTTTTCATCGCCCGTTCAATGTGGAGGACGGCGTGACGGAGCCTGTGGTGGTCGTGACGCGGTCGCACGTGCACGTGCATGATGCGGATTTGTCGGGGCGGGAGAAGGACGTTTTGGTGTTGACGGCGGAGGAGCGGCGGTGGGGGCGGCGGCGGGTGACGACGGCGGGGGGGCGGATGCTGGCGCTGGCGCTGCCGACGGGGTCGGTCATGCGGCCGGGAGACGTGCTGTACGTGGCCACGGACTGGTACGTGATGATCGAGGCGGCGGCGGAGCCGGTGCTGGCGGTGACGCCGCGCTCGCACGAGGAAGGGTTGCGGGTGGCCTTCGAGGTCGGCAATCGGCACTTCACCCTCGCCCTCGACGGTGAGCGGCTGCTCGTGCCCGACGATCCCGCGATGGACCAGCTGCTGACGCGGCTCGGGGTGGGGTTCGAGCGCGTGGAGGCGGTCTTCGTGCCCCTCGGCGCCGGTCACCGTCATGAGCACTGAGCCTGCGCTGCCGGCGCTGCTGCAGTTCGGCGACGGGCTCTTTCCAGCGGGCGGCTTCGCGCACTCCTTCGGCCTGGAGACATACGCCCAGCAGGGACGCCTCCGCGACGCCGCCGATCTCGACGCGCTCATCGCCGCCCATCTCGACGGCGCAGCAGGGCCCGCGGACGCGGTGGCCGTCGTGCTGGCGGTACGTGGGGCGGGCTCGGCGGACGTGGCCGGGCTCGTCGCGCTCGATGACCGGCTCGACGCCATGAAGTGCGTCCCTGAATTCCGCTCCGCCAGCCTGCAGATGGGCCGCCAGACGCTGCGGGTGGCGGCGGCCCTCGGCGAGGACCGCGTCATCGCCGACCTCTCGCGCGCGGTGGCGGAGGGGCTGACGCCCGGTCACCATGCCGTCGTCTTCGGCGCCGCCCTCGGATGCGCGGGGGCGACAGCGGCCGCTGCCGCCACCGTCTATCTCCACTCCACGGCGGCGCTGCTCGTCGGCGCCGCCCTCCGGCTCATCTCGCTCGGCCAGGTCGAGGGTCAGCGCGTGCTCGCCGCTCAGCGCTCACGGATCGCGCGCCTCGCCGCTGCCGCGGCGGCTGCCGGCGGGGCCGACGACATGTGGAGCTTCAACCCCGGACTCGAGGTCGCCGGCATCCGCCACGCGACCCTCGAGATGAGGTTATTCCGCTCATGACCGTCCCCAGCGCGCAGCACCTGCCCCGTCCCTTGAAGATCGGCATCGGCGGGCCCGTCGGCTCCGGCAAGACGGCCCTCACGGAGGCGCTCTGCCTGCGCCTGCGCGACGGCCTCGACATCGCGGTCATCACCAACGACATCTACACGAAGGAGGACGCCGAGTTCCTCGTGCGGCGGGGCGCGCTCGCGCCCGAGCGCGTGGTGGGCGTGGAGACGGGCGGCTGCCCGCACACGGCCATCCGCGAAGACGCCTCCGTGAACCTGGAGGCGATCGACGCCCTCATGAAGACGTTTCCCGCCCTGGACCTGCTCCTGGTGGAGAGCGGCGGCGATAATCTCGCCGCCACCTTCAGCCCCGAGCTGGTGGACGCCACCATTTACGTCATCGACGTCGCGGGAGGGGAGAAGATCCCGCGCAAGGGCGGCCCCGGGATCACGCGCTCCGACCTGCTCGTGATCAACAAGATCGACCTCGCGCCCCACGTGGGCGCCGATCTCTCCGTCATGGATCGCGACGCCCGCCGCCAGCGCGGTACGCGGCCCTTCGTCTTCACGAATCTGAAAGACGGCGAAGGGGTGGACGCGATCCTCTCCTGGCTGCGGTCGGAGCTCCTGCTGCCGGCGACGGCATGACCGTCGGGTCGGCGGCGGCCGCGCGCGTCGGGCGTGACGGCGCCCTGTCCGTGCGGTTCGAGCGGCGCGCGGGGCGGACGGTGGTGAGCCGGTGCCGCTATACGTTGCCGCTGCAGGTGATGGCGCCGATGGCGCTGGATGATCCGGCCGCGATCGTGTCCATCCTGAACCCGACGGGCGGGCTGGTGGGGGGCGACCGGCTCGCTATCGAGATCGACGTGGGGGCGGGGGCGCACGCGTGCCTGACGACGCCATCAGCCACCAAGGTGTACCGCGCGGCGGCGGAGGCGGCGGTGCAGACGGTGCGCATCACGGCGGCGGAGGGCGCCACCGTGGAGTGGATGCCGGATCACACCATCCCGTTCCCGGGCGCGGCCCTGCGGCAGGCGATCGACGTCGACCTCGCCGACGGCGCCCGTCTCCTGCTCGTGGACGCTTTCTCCGCCGGCCGCGTGGCGCGCGGCGAGGCGTGGCGATTCGCGAGGCTGGAGAGCGCGCTCGTGATCCGCGATGGGCGCGGCCGCCTCTTCGCCGATCGATGGGCGCTGCCGGGCGGCGGGGCGTGGGACGGGCTCGGCTTCACGGAAGGCCGGCCGTACTTCGCGACCATGGTGGTCGTCGCCGACGCCGGGCTCGAGCGTTTCCACGCCGGGGTGGACGCGGCCTTCGCAGGCCGCGAGGAGGTGACGGTCGCCGTCGGCACGCTGCGCCGGCGCGGGCTCGTCGTGCGATGCCTGGCCGCCGATGCCCCCGCCCTCGTCCAGTCGGTGCAGGCGCTGTGGGACCTCGCGCGCGGGGCGGTGCTGGGGCTGCCGGCGCTGGCGCTGCGGAAGAGCTGAGCGGCCCGCCCCGGCCGGTGGCGGACCCGTGACGTTTCCGCTACACTCTGGGCTGTCCCCATCATGTTCAACTTTCTTCCCAAGGAAGTCCGGTTCTACGACTACTTCGAGCAGCAGTCCCAGAACATTCTCAAGGCAGCTGCCCTCCTCAACGATCTCGTCCGTAACTTCTCCGACGCCCGCGCCAAGACCCACCTCATCAAGGAGGTGGAGCACGCGGGCGACCAGATCACGCACGAGATCGTCCGCAAGCTGAACACGACCTTCATCACGCCCATCGACCGCGAGGATATCCACGCCCTCGCCACGCGCCTGGACGACGTGCTGGACTACATCGAGGCGGCCGCGGAGCGGCTCGTCGTCTACCGCATCAAGGAGCCCACCTCCGCCTGTCGCGCCATGGCGGAGGTCATCGTGAAGACGACGGAGGCGATGGACCGCGCCATCAAGTGCCTGCGGAACATGGACCCGGGCTTTCACGAGCACGCGGTGGAGGTGAACCGGCTCGAGAACACGGCCGACAACCTGCTGCGCGAGAGCCTCGCCGCGCTCTTCGAGGAGCAGGGCGATCCCATCGAGGTGATCAAGTGGAAAGAGATCTACGAGACGATGGAGATCGTCACCGATCGCTGCGAGGACGTCGCCAACGTCATCGAAGGGATCATATTGAAGATGGCGTAACCCGCGCTCCGTCATGCTGACCCTCGTCGTCTTCATCGTCTTCATCGCCCTCGTCTTCGACTTCATCAACGGCTTCCACGACGCCGCCAACTCCATCGCCACCGTGGTCTCCACGCGCGTGCTCACGCCCCTGCAGGCGGTGGTGTGGGCCGCCTTCTTCAACTTCGTGGCCGCCTTCGGCTTCGGGGTGAGCGTGGCGAAGACGGTGGGCAAGGGCGTGGTGGACGCCGCCATCGTGGACGAGTGGGTGATCCTCGCCGGCCTCACGGGCGCCATCGCGTGGGACCTCATCACCTGGTACTGGGGGCTGCCCACCAGCTCCTCGCACGCCCTCATCGGCGGCTTCGCGGGGGCGGCGGTGGTGAAGGCCGGCTTCGGCGCCCTCATCGCGCCCGGGCTCATCAAGATCGGCATCTTCATGATCGTGGCGCCCCTGCTCGGCATGGTCATGGGCTTCCTCATGATGCTGGCCACCATGCTCGCCTTCCGGAAGCAGACGCCCGGGCGCGTGGACAAGGTGTTTCGCCGGGGGCAGCTGCTCTCCGCCGCCGCCTACAGCCTCGGTCACGGCACCAACGACGCGCAGAAGACGATGGGCATCATCGCCGTGCTGCTCTTTTCCACCGGCCACCTCGGCAAGGAGTTCTACGTGCCCTTCTGGGTGGTGCTGGCCGCCCACACCGCGCTCGGCCTCGGCACGCTCTCCGGCGGCTGGCGCATCGTGAAGACGATGGGCATGCGCATCACGAAGCTGCGGCCGGTGGGCGGCTTCTGCGCGGAGACGGCGGGCGCCATCATGCTCATCGGCACCGCCATCGCCGGCATCCCCGTGAGCACGACGCACACCATCACCGGCTCCATCATGGGCGTGGGCGCCATACAGCGCTTCTCCGCCGTGCGCTGGGGGGTGGCGGGCAACATCGTGTGGGCGTGGCTGCTCACCATCCCCGCCTCCGCCGCCGTGGCGGCGGTCACGTGGTGGCTCCTGCGCCTGGTGGCGGCCGCGGCCTGATGGCCTCGGACGTCCTCGTCGTCGAGGACGAGCCGGACATCCGCAACCTGATCGTCCACCACCTCACGCGCGACGGCTTCCGCTGTCGTGCCGTGGCCTCCGGCGCCGAGGCCCTGCAGCGCGTGCGGGCCGCCGCCCCCGACCTCGTCGTGCTCGACCTCATGCTGCCGGGCATGGACGGGCTCGAGGTGTGCCGGCGCCTTCGCAGTGACCCGGCGTCGGCCGGCGTGCCGATCATCATGCTGACGGCGAAGGCCGACGAGGTGGACCGCATCCTCGGCCTCGAGATGGGCGCCGACGACTACGTGGTCAAGCCGTTCTCACCCAAGGAGCTGGTGGCGCGCGTGCGCGCGGTGCTGCGCCGC
>CAYQQT010000179.1:0-7454 GCA_964419375.1 uncultured bacterium | reverse complement strand
GGCAGCGCGGCCGGCCGTGGCCCGGGGCGCCGCGCGGCGCGGGCGTGCGGGAGGCGTGCTCTTCCTGGCCATCAGCGCCAGTGTTCCACGAGATAAGGCTTCTGTCGCTCGAACGCCGCCGCCACCGCCTCCAGCGCCGTCTCCGCGGCGGCCGCGCCCGCGCCCAACGTCGCGCTGACGAAGGCGGCGGTACGCCCGAGATAGATCGGCACCAGCGAGCGTAGCAGGTGATCGCGGTGCACGACGCCGTAATGATGGCCGAGGGCGAAGTCGTACACCACGCGCGCCCACAGGTCGTCGGGGAACAGGAAGCGCCGGGGGTCGGAGACGTCGAGACTCAGGACACTGCCCAGGGTGTCGGGCGCGAGAATGAGCTCCCAGATCGACCCCAGGTCGCTGGCGCCGCGATGGAAGGCGTCGAGCATCCGCTCCACGTCGACCGTCACCACGTCGGCGGGCACGGGCGCCGGCTCTCCCAGGCACGGCAGGGGCTCGCTGCCGCGCACTTCGAGCCAGAGGTCGCCGTGACGCTCCATCACGCTGAAGGCGGCGCCGAGCGTCTGCGCGACCATCGCGGGAAGATCGGCTGTGCGCGTGGCGGACTTCACCACGTAGGGCCCCAGCCACGTCTCCCACACCGAAAAACCGTCCGCGATGACGGTGCCCGTGATCCAGAGGTCGCTGGCGTCGCGTCCGGCCCAGTCCCACTTGGGATGCAGGAGCAGGTGCTCGATGAGCCTGCCGGAGAGCGCCTGCTGGCCGCCCAGCGGATGGTGCAGGCGCCGCCCGTAGAGCGCGCGGACGAGCGGACTCAGCAGCAGCCGCGTGATGGTGCCCTCGTACCGATGGCGCGTGTACACCGGAGCCACGAAGTCCGCCTTGTCATCGAGGACCGGGCGCGCCAGGCGCGGGATCCACTCCGGCGTCGCCGACACGACATCCGCCTCCAGGAGGACGGCGATGCGCGCGCCCATCCGGTGCGCGGCCTCGAAGCCGGCGCGCAGGGCGGCGTCGCGCCCGGGCACGCCGTGGAAGGGCACGGTCACGCGCTCCCTCGCGGGCGCCTCGTGGTGGATGGTGATCATGGGCAGGCCCGCCGTCGCCAGCGCCGCCTGCGTGCCGTCGGAGGAGCCCGCATCGCAGTTGACGAGGGCGGCCGTGACACCGGGGAGGTGATCGGCGACCCCGCGCGCGGCGGCGGCGGCGATGGGGCCGGCGGTCGCCGCGTTGTTGTACGTGAGCATCACGATGGCGAGGTCGGCTGCGATGGCTGTTGTATCGGAGGTCGGGTGGCCGGCTCGAGCCAACGGTGGCCTGTTCGAGTTGGGTGGGGGCTCCGCTGCGTGACTCGGGGTCATTTCGTCACATGGATGAGCAGGGCCATGTCGTCGACGAGGTGGCGGGTGATGAGGAAGGAGCGGCGGACGTGCTCGCGTCCGGCGGCGCCCATGCGCGCGATGAGCTCGGGGTTGTTCAGCAGGTGGCGGAGGCGAAAGGCGGCGCCCTCCACGGAGTGCACGGTGTAGCCGGTGACGTCGTAGATGATCTGGTGCGAGAGCCCGCCCGCGAAGCCGCCGATGACCGGCTTGCCCTTCCACATCGCTTCCGCCGCCCCGAGGCCGAAGTTCTCGCGCACCGACTTCTGCAGCACGATGGTGGCCGCCCGCTGCAGCGCGTTGATCTGCACGTGCGCATCGGGCGGCAGCTCGCGAATCAGGATGTCGGGATCGTGCTGAGCGGCCTCGCGCAGCTCGGCGAGGACGGCGAGGCTCTCCGGCTCGCTGCCGCCCGTGCCCGCCAGCACGAGGCGGACGTTGAAGTGCTTCTTGACGAGGCGGTACGCGTTGACGACGCCGAGCGGATCCTCGGCGGGCGTGAGGGGCGCGATCTGCACGAGGAGCGGCCGGTCCTGCTCGATGCCGAGCGAGCGCATGATCGTGGTCACCTCGCGCGGCCCCAGCTCGCGGTTCTTCTCGGAGAGGGGATCGATCGAGGGCAGGATCACGTACCGCGGCACCGTGAGGCGGCGCGCGAAGCGCGGCAGCGAGAAGATGGCGGCGTCGTACTGGTTGGCGAAGGGACGGAAGAAGGTCCACGCGCGCCGCTGCGGGCTGGAGACATCGAAGTGGCAGCGCCACACCCACCGGCCCTGGCCGGGGCGGTGCGCCACGAGGGTGGCGGGCTGCACGTCGTGCACGAGCACGAGGTCGGCGTCCAGGCGCAGCTTCTTGGCGTTGAGGCGGTTCATCTCGAGGAAATGATCGAGCGCCTCGTCGGTGAGCACGCGCTCCTCGCCCTGCAGCGCCGCGTGCAGCGCGCTCGCCGTGGTGTAGAAGCCGGGATCGCCGCCGGTGATCTCCCACGAGGCGTCGATGCCGAGGTCGATCATCATCGGCACCAGCGTGTGGAGGATCTCCGCGGCGCCGCCTCCGAAGCGGCCGCCGCTCAGGTGCAGCAGGCGGCGCCCGCGCAGCCGCCGGCTGAGGCTTTGGATGATGTCCACCACGCCCGGAGGCGCCACGCGGCGGTAGTCGTCGATCTTGATCATGCGGCGCCGGACTCCAGAAATGCGTCCACGAGCGACAGCACGCGGGCGCGCACGCGCTCGAGGCTCGTCATGTAGGCGTCGATGCGCTCGATGCGCTCGGCGAGGTCGGGCAGACCGAGCGACGAGCGCGTCCACTCCGCGAAGTCGCCCGAGCGCCGTCCCAGGCGCGCGCGCGCTTCCACCATGTGGTAATAGATCGCGCTCGAGTCCACGTCCGCCAGCCCCGTCCGGAACTCCGCGAGGGTGGCGGCGGGGGTGCCGAGCTCCACCTCCACGATGTGCGACTGGTGGAAGAAGAAGGGCTCGCCGACCTCCACGTGCGGCACCCTCGACAGGTGCAGCACATGGTCGGAGATGATCGAGACCAGCTCCTCGCGCAGGTCCTCCAGGCTGGAGGACTCGAAGGGATTCACCACCGCCAGCCGTTCCGCGAGTACCTGGTCGCGCACCTGGGTGGCCACCCACGCCGCGAAGTCGTTGCCGTACGCCGTGGTGACGGGCCGGTGGCGCAGGAAGTAGCCGTGCGTGTGATAGAAGACCGAGCCCGCCGGGATCTCCTCGAGGCGCTCGAGCAGCTCGCGCTCGTCGTCGGCCCGGTAGTCGAGCGTCTCCCGCAGCTCCACGCAGCCGATGAAGACGAAGGGCTGCATCAGGCCGCCTCGCTCTCGAGGAGCGCCACCGGGAAGCTCGCGAGCACGTCGGCCACCGCCAGCGTCGCGCCGTGCACCCGCTCGTCAGTGAAGTCGTTGCGCAAGGCCGGCGGCACGCCCTCGGGCACGGCCACGCGCGTGTCCGCCCAGTATTCCGCGCCCAGGGGCAGGCCGTCGGCGCCGCGCCGGGCGAGCAGCCGGGGGACGACGGTGAGCACGGCGGCCCCCGCGTGGATGCGCGCGAAGGCGCACACCTGCTCGGCATGCGGCCCCGTCACCTCCAGCGCCCGGTACTCGCCCTGCTGGAAGAGGGCGGCGCGCGCGCGACGAACGCCGAGGGCGCGCGCGGTGACGTACATCTTGACGCGCCCGTCCTCCTTCATCTTCACCAGCTCGTGGGCAAAGGCGGCGGCGTCGGGCGCGGCGGCGCGCGCCGCCGTGAGCTCCTCGAGCGTACGGCGACGCAGCGCCCAATCCACGGGGCGCCGGTTGTCGGGATCCACGAGGCTGAGATCCCACAGCTCGGTGCCCTGGTAGAAGTCCGGCACGCCGGGCGCGGTGATCTTGATCAACGTCTGCGCCAGCGAGTTGAAGGCGCCGAAATGGGCGATGCGCTGCTGGAAGCCCGCGAAATCGTCGAGGAAGGCGGCGCTGCGCTCGGGATCCAGGATGGCGTCTACGAAGCGGGCCACCGCCTCGTCGTAGGGGCGGTTGGGGTTGATCCAGCTCGTGTGCGACTTCGCCTCGTGGATCGCCTTCATGACGTACTCGCGCAGCCGCTCGCGCGAGATCGGCCACGCCCCCGCCAGCGTCTGGTAGATGAGGTACTCGGTGTTCGCCCCCGGCGTCGGCACGCCGTCGGCCGCGGTCCGGTGCCGGCGGTTGAGCTTCTGCCAGGCGAGGACGCGCCGCCGCCACTCGTCGGGAATCTCCGAGAGCACGTTGATGCGCGCGCGCACGTCCTCGCTCCGCTTGGTGTCGTGGGTGGAGGTGGCCGCGAGCGCATGGGGCGAGCGCGCGGCCCGGGCCCGGTTCTCGGCGTGGAACTCCGCGAGCGTGGTGCCGAAGCGGCCCGGGTCTCCGCCCACCTCGTTGAGGGAGAGCAGGCGAGTGAACCGGTAGAACGCCGTGTCCTCGTAGCCCTTGGCGGTCACCGGCCCCGTGATCTGCTGAAAGCGCATCACGAAGTCGGTGCGCTCGCGGCGCGCGGCCTCGTCCGCCCACGCTGGCATGCGCAGCGTGAGGACGTCGGCGATCCAGTCGTACACGAGCGCGTTGGTGGCGGGCGTGCGCCGCTGGGCGGCCGCGCACGCCCGGACCAGGTACTCGCGGTCGCGCGCGCTCACGGCCCCGTCGCGCGCGCCTTCTTCCGCGAGGTCGCCCACGTACGTCCGGTACACGGGGAAGGCGGCGATGATCTCGCGCAGGGCGGCGGTGAGGCTGCGCAGGGTGAAGTCGCGCGAGGAGCGGTGCTTCTCGGAGATGGCGTTGAGGCGGTTGGCGAGCACGTTGAGCTCGGAGGCCATCGCCGTCTCCATGATGAGGCGCTTGCACTCGTAGACCACCTCCACGAAGGGGGGCCGGATCTTGACGAGCCGCGTGTACACCTGGTCCACCGCACGCGCCTGCGTGCGGTCCACGAAGATGCCGTTGACGAGGTTCACGAACTCGTAGCCCGTGGTGCCGTCGGCGGCCCACGTCTCGGGAAGCTGCTCGCCGGGCGCCAGGATCTTCTCCGCCACCACGTAGAAATCGCCGCCGCAGCCCTCCTGCAGCCGGCGCAGGTACTCGCCGGGCGCGTAGAGGCCGTCGGGATGGTCGATGCGCAGACCGGTGACCACGCCCTCCGCCACGAGGCGGAAGAGGTAGCGGTGCGTCGCCGTGAAGACCTCGGGATCCTCCATGCGGATGGCGGCCAGCTCATTGATGTCGAAGAAGCGCCGGTAGTTAATCTCCTCGCCCGCCACCCGCCAGAAGGCGAGGCGATAGGACTGCTCGCTGAGCAGCGCGTCGAGAAGATCGAAGCTGCGCGGGTCGCCGGGAGTGCCATTGAAGACGCGGATGTTGTCGTCCACGAACGCCCGCACGGCGGGGGATTCGGCGAGGAGCGCGGCCAGCTTGTCGTGGCCGCTCTCGCGGTCGGCCTCGCGGGCGACGATCCGGTCGGGATCGCGCTCGGTGGCGCCCGGCATGGTGGCGAACCAGGTGGCGAGCGACTTGAGCCGCAGCGTCTGCTGCTCGTCGGCGTGGAGCCGCTCGATGCGGTGGGTGAGGATGCGCGCGTACGAGCGCAGGGCGATGGGCAGCACGGTGTCGTAGTAGTGCACGCGGAAGCGGCCCTCGCTCAGGCGCAGCCGGAGCTCGCCCTTGTCGAGGACGGCGCCGTACTGGTCGCCGAGGATCGGCAGCAGAACCTTGTTGTGCAGCTCCTTCTTCACCGGGTGCCAGTCGATGTCGAAGAAGGAGGCGTAGGCGGAGACGGGCCCCTTCTCCAGCACGTCCAGCCACCACGCGTTGTTGTTGGACGCGATGCCCATGTGGTTGGGCACGACGTCGAGGAGCAGTCCCATGCCGCGCGCCCGCAGGCCCGCCGCCAGGCGCGCCAGCGCGGGCTCGCCCCCGATCTCCTCGCGCACGCGGTTGTGATCGGCCACGTCGTAGCCATGCGAGTTCTTCGTCGCCGTCTCGAGGATGGGCGACGTGTAGCAGTCGGAGATGCCGAGCGCGTCGAAGTACGGGAGCAGCTCGGTGACCTGGTCCAGCGTGAGGTCGCGGCCGAGCTGGACGCGGTAGGTGGCGACGGGGATGCGCTTCATTGCGGCTCGTCCGTCAGGGTGAACCCGAGGGCCGTCGCCAGCGGCGCCAGCACGGCGCGGGCGTCGGGGCGCGCGCGCCAGATGGCGAAGAACCGGTTCTGCGTGTCCCACAGGCCGAAGCGCAGGCCGAGCCGGAGCGCTTCCGTCACCAGCGCGTCCGCCCGCGCCACCCGCGCCGCGCTCGGCTCTTCGGCCACCGCCTGCAGCGCCCGCGTCACCGCGCGCGTCGTGGGCGGCTTGGCGGGCGTGAGGTCGAGCGTGAGGCCGAGTGCCTTGGCTTCGCCCAGCAGCTCGCTCACCCGCTCCGGCAGGCGCTCCGCCTCCCCGATGCCCGCCATGGCGTCCGCGACGTCCTGCTCCAGAACATGGCGCGCCACGAGGGCCAGCGCGTCGGGGATGGGCGCGTCCGCCGCGTGCAGGTAGCGCATCAGCTTGCGGTTGTCCTCCCAGATGCGCCGGTACGTCTCCTCGTGCCGGTCGAGCACGGAGCGGATGATGAAGGCGAGCACGCGGCGGCGCTCTTCGAGGAAGAGATCGGTGAGCGAGAAGCCCTCGCCCGGGAAGTGCTCGTCCATGCCGCGCACCATGTCGGCGAGCGTGTAGCGGCTGTAGCGCCGCAGGAGGTCGCTCTTCATGCGGTCGTAGACGGCGTGGTCGTCGTAGCCGCGGATGCCGCACGCGAAATCGTGGCCGCCGAAGTGCAGCACCGCGTACATTGCCTCCCGCGCCTCGCCGGTGAGGCGCGAGCTCACGCGCACGTGGGCGATGCGCAGGGCGGTGCCGCCGTACGCCTCGCGTGCCTGGTCCAGCCGCTGTACGTGGTAGGCGTACACCGCGAGGTCGTCGGGATGCTCTTCGAAGAGGTCGGTGATGGCGTAGTGCGCGACCACCCGGCGCAGGTCCACGACGGCGGGCTTGATGAGGCGGCGGTACACCTCGGCGCCGTCGGCGAAGTCCGGCACGTTGCTGGGCGCCGTGGACAGCATGCGGATAAACTCCGGCTCCGCCTGGCCGCCGCCGAGGTCGCGCAGGTACTGCATGGCCATGGCCGCGTACCTGAGGATCTGCACGGGCTCGATACCCGAGATCTCGTCGAAGAACCAGCCGCACGAGGTGTACATCAGCAGGCGGTTGCGCTGCATCTCGAGGAGCCGGCGCGCCTGCAGCTGCCCCTCGCTGTCGAGCGGCCCCGTCTGGTGACGGGCGAAGAAGGCCTCCAGCCGCTCGGGGCTGCGCGCGCGCACGACGGCCGCGTAGTCGTCGCGCGCCTCCCACGCATCCTTGAGCAGCGCGGCCGCGCGCGCCTCGTAGAAGGTGTCGACCTCGTCGCGCAGCCGGTCGAGCGCCTGCCGGAGAGGGCCGCGCCACGCCTGGCGCCAGTCCCCGCGCACGCGGCAGCCGCAATCGGCGCGCCAGCGCTCGACGCCGTGCGCGCAGCTC
>CAYQQT010000178.1:0-7466 GCA_964419375.1 uncultured bacterium | reverse complement strand
ATCCAATGGTCATCATGGCGGCGAATTGTCCACGAGCGCCGCAGCGCGGTCAAGCGATGGCGCGCGCGGGGTGATGTAAACTCGGGCGAACACGATGGCTGCCACGGAAGTGCTCTACCGCGCACTGTACGACCAGCTGCTGTCCCGCCTGCCCGAGCAGACCGCAGTGCGCCTCGGACAGAGTCTGCTGCGCGCGCTGCCGCTGGACCGCCTTCCCCTGCCGCCCGTCGAGCATCCGCTGCTGGAAACCCGCCTCGGCGGCGTGCGACTGCCGAACCCGGTGATTCTCGCCGCGCAGTACTACGACACGGCCATCCTGAAGCGGGCGATGGGCCTCGGCTTCGGCGCCGTCACCACCAAGACGATCACGCGCCAGCCGCGTCCCGGCCATCCGCTGCCAAACCTGGTGCGCGTGCGTACGGCCGCTGGTCCCGGGCTCGTCAACTGCAACGGCTTCCAGAATCCCGGCCTCGACGCCTTCAGGCGCGCCGTGCGCGAGCTCCCGCATCGCGTGCCTCTCATCATCAGCGTGGCCGGAGAATCTGACGACGACTACGTGGAGCTCGTGAGCGCCTTCGCGCCCCTCGCGGACCTCATCGAGCTGAACGTCTCCTCGCCGAACACAAAGCTGGTGTACGGATGGTCGACGCGACCCGATCAGCTCCGCAGCGTGCTGGAGCGCGCGCGCGCCGCTTCAAAAGTCCCGCTCAGCGTGAAGCTGTCGCCGGATTTCGGCGACGTCAACGAGCGCGAGATCATCCCCGCCGCCATCGCGGCCGGCGTGAAGGTCATCAACTACGGCAACGCCCGCCGCATCGAGGAGCCGCGACTGTCCCAGAAGTCGGGCGGACTGTCGGGCCCCGAGATTTTTCCGGCCACGCTGGCGAACGTGCGCCGCACGCGGCAGAAGTTCGGCGACGCCATCGATATCATCGCCACCGGCGGCATCGACTCGCCTGAGAAGGCCTCGGCCGCGCTGCGCGAAGGCGCCACCGCGGTCGGCTACTTCACCGCCTTCGTCACGCGCGGGCCCTTCCTGGCACGCCGCATCGCCGCGCACCTGCTGCGCGAGCGCGTCACCGCGAAGGACGCCCCCACGGGACGATAGAGGAGAATTCATTGTGAAGCGTCCACTCGTGGCATCGATCCTGATGGCCCTCACCGTGATGGCGGCGCCGCTCGCGGCCCACGCGCAGCCGGCGACGAAAGTGTTCCGTGTGGGTTTCCTCGGCGGCGACGATTCGTCCTCGCCTTTTTTCGAGGCTTTCCGCTCCGGTCTCCGTCGCCTCGGGTACGTCGAGGGAAAGAACATCATGATCGAAAGTCGCCACGCGGAAGGCAGAGCCGACCGGCTCCCCGCCCTCGCCAGTGAGCTCGTCGGCCTCAAGGTCGATGTGATCGTCGCCGTCAGCGGCCCCGTGGCGCGGACGGCACGGAGGGCCGCCGGCACCATTCCGCTCGTCATCGGCGTGAGCGGAGATCCGGTCGAAGGGGGTTTCGTTGCCAGTCTCGCGCGGCCGGGCGGCAACGTGACGGGCATGAGCTATCTGCAGCCCGAGCTCGCGGGCAAGCGGCTGCAGCTGCTCAGGGAGATCGCGCCGAAGGTAACGCGGGTGGCCGTGCTCGTGAATCCGAACCACTCCGGGGAAAACCAGGAATGGCGGGAGATGGACGCGGCCGCGAAGACGCTGGGCATGACGCTCGTGCACCACGTGATGCCGGTCAACAGCGATCTCACCGAGGTCTTCGCGGCCATCACGAAAGATCGGGCGGAAGCGATCGTCATGGTTCCCGGACCGCTGACCAACGCGAACCGAAAGCCGATCGCCGACTTCGGGCTCAAGGCGCGGCTGCCGGTCATCGCGGGATGGAGCGAGCACGTGGAAGCCGGCAGCCTGCTGTCGTACGGCCCGAGCCGCCGGGATATCTCGCGACGGCTGGCGGCCTACGTCGACAGGATCATCAAGGGGGAGAAGCCAGCCGATCTCCCCGTCGAGCGGCCCACGCGGTTCGATCTCGTCGTCAACCTCAAGACCGCCAAGGCCCTGGGCCTCACCATCCCGCCCTCACTGCTGCTCCAGGCGGACGAGGTGATCGAGTAGCGCCGCTGCCCCCACGGCTGGCCGCGCGAGCGGTGCCAGCAACTGCCATCCCGCTTACGGAGTGACAGTTACAATTGTAGTCGACGCGCGGCAGTTATTCGCCTCGTTGCCCTCGGACACGACTTTGGCGTTGTCAGCGCACGCGATTACGAAATACATGCCGACTAGTGTCGTAGAGGGAATCGTAACAGCGAGCACACTCGGACCCGGAGGCCGTTCAAGACGTCGGATTTCTTTACGATCCGAGCTACGATCCGTTCGTCGCGATCGGATTCGGTTCCCGTGGAATCAGCGACTCGGAAACGGTCGCGCTCCGCTCGGCGATGAACGCAACCGCGTCAGTGCGCCTTTCGGTCCATCGTGATCACGATGGACCGAAAGGCGCACTTCAGGAAGCAAGCGTCGGAGGGACTTCCCGGTTGCGGGCCCGACAAATTCTGATTTCTTTACACCTCAGCTACTAGATCCTGTCCGTGATTTTGAGAACTCACGTATACCTTTGATAATTAATGCGGCTTCAACATCGGTACAGTTCCTGCGTTGTGTCACCCCGTGGTCGTTATGAGGTAAAACGCCGTCCTTACAAGTCTCGCTCCCCCTACGAGTTGAATGGACACCTCATTGGCGAAGCTCAATGCTTCCGCACAGATGTGGACTTGAGACGACGACATGAGGCCGCAGCGCGCGTGGCAGCCGAACGATCGCGGGGCGACGCTGCGAACGGGAGTGCGTCGAGCAGGGGCGATTCTCGTGCGACGGAAGAGGCAGAGACATCGCAAGGTGTCGGCATGAGCGATCACTTTCAGGGTGCGCTCTTTCGACACCCTGGAGGAACTGCAACCGGCCAATGTGCGCGGCGTGCATCGTTGGCGTGAACGCCGCGGCGTGAATACCCGGTGTCCATCACATCGGGGGATGAACTTCAAATCAGCATTAGGGGGGACACACCATGAAAAAGGGCACCGCTATGAAACTACCGGTCACGATACTTCTGAGTGTTCTCCTCGTCTTCGCATCGGTGCGCGCGGTGCAGGCGGTTCCGTATTTCGGAACCGGTGTCGGCTTTGATCGTAGCTTTTTTAGTGGCTTTACGGGCGTCACCGAAGGCGTCGCCTTCGGGCAGATTATACCGGGGCAACGGGAGGTTGACGTTACCAGGGACAATGGATTCGGACAGGCTCGCGCTCGGGCGACGGCGACGGCAAGCGCGTTCAGCCTCGGCGCTGACGCCGACTCAATCGGTGCTCCTTTCAGCCGTCAAGCGTGGTCTTTCGCGGCGAGCGGCTTCACCCTGACGGGGACTCCCCAATCCTCCGTGAGGCTGATATTCTCGCTCGACGGAACGATCTTCCCTGTTGCCGCGAGCGGAAGGGTGGAGGCAGGAAACGCGGCGCTCTATATATACGCCGCCGGGGACGGTAATGGTGGTCCGGTTGCCTACGCATTCTTGTCGACGACCGCCGACGGGGGATTCTCTGCGGAGATCAACGATAGCAACGGCTTACGCTCCTTTCCCTCTGGTAACCACGCCACACTGAGTCTTAGCGCTGCTATACCTGGCGCTGGCGGTCCCTTCCTTGCGGCGCTTCTGGCGGACTCGAATGGGGGAGCGAATGTCGATTTTCTCAGCACTGCCACCTTGACCGGGGCCGACTTGCTGCCAGGTGCGACCCTGACGCTCGATACCGGCCAGGTATTTCAGTCGCCACTGGCGGTTCCTGAGCCCGGCACCCTCGTCCTGCTTGCGATAGGACTCGCCGGATTAGCTGCCGGAAGACGCCGCAAGACTGCTTAATCTTTGCCTGGGGGCTGATGACGTACGGGCCGAGCCGTCGCGATATCTCACGACGCTTGGCCTCCTTCGTCGACCGGATCATCAAAGGCGAAGAGGCGGCCGATCTCCCGGTCGAGCGGCCCACGCGGTTCGACGCCCTCATTGCTGCTCCAGGCGGACGAGGTGATCGAGTAGCGGCACTCAGCCGTGGAGCAGGAAGTCGCCGTTGTCGCGGCACATCACGCGGAAGTCCTCCGCCGCCACGCCCTCGGCGTGCAGCGCCTGCACGAACTGCCGGTACCCCTCCGCCGGCAGCGGGTTGTGGGCCTGACCGCCGTCGGACGAGATGACGAAGCGCTCGGGGCCGATCGTCTTCATGCAGTGCGCGATGGTGGCCGCGTCCGTGAAGGACCACTTCGGCGTGATGGAGCAGAACACGAACTCGATGCGGACACCGGGCCGCACGAGGGATTGGACCTGGGGCAGCGTGAGCCCGGGCGCCTTGTCGAACGGATGCGTGACGATCAGCTTGCGGAAGCCCTGCGCCTCCGCCTCGCCGACCAGGGCCCGGATCTCCTCGAAGGACACGTGGCCGGTGGCGAGGGCGGCGCCCCGCTCCTTCACCAGAGCCATGATCTGCCGCGCCTCGTCCATCAAGCGCCCCTCGCGCAGGAGGCTGATCCCTTCCGACGTGGTCTCGAGACCGCTCGACTGGGCGGCGAAGCTGCCGCCGAAGCCAAAAGCCGCCCGGTGGCACGCGGAGTCCAGGGTGGGCATCCAGACGATGCGCGCGCCCATGCGGAGGGCGACCTCCACCGCGGCCGGATTCACGCCACCCACGTAGCGGTTCAGCACGAGGCCGCCGTAGACCTTCATGCCGCCCGCCGCGCGCGCCGCCAGCTGCGCGCGCGAGGCGGTGGACTCGAAGTGATTCTTCATCACGACGCCCGCGAAGCCGTGGCCGGCCGCGTCCGCCACCATCTGCGCGTCGTCGGCGATGCGCGGGAAGAGGTCGGGCGAGGAGTGGACGTGCAGGTCGTAGGCGCCGTCGATGTCGATCACTGCGCGGCCGTCCGCTTGCGGTCGACGAGCGAGGAGCCGTCGCCCTGGTACACGTAGCGGAAGGTCAGGCACCCGGGCTCCCCGCGCGCGCAGTAGTAGCTGAGGAGCTCGATCTTCGCGTACCGGCCGTCCGCCGTGCGCACGGCCCACACGTGCGGCTTGGGGCTCAGCACATGTGAAAAGAAGCCGTAGCGGTACCAGAACGCGATGGCCGGGTTGCGCGGATCGGGAGTGCGCTCGTTGGGCTGGTAGCCCGTCTGCGGCACCGCGTGCACCTCGTCGAACGACACCGGCCCCAGATCGACGATGCCTCCCCGGCCGGAATACTGCGGCCCTCCGTTGGCGAGGATCTGGTAGCGCCGGAACGCGAGATCCCAGTCGGCGGCGCCGGCGCCCTCGATCACGGTGCCGAGGCTGAACGAGAAGTACCGCCAGACCTCCGGGTCGGTGGCGTCCACGGTGTAGACCCGAGGCCCCACGAGGGCGCGGCCGGCGTCGGTCGCCACCGGCGGCGTGGGAGCGTACGTCGGCACCGAGGGCTGGCGCAGCGTGAGCGCGACCAGCACGGCGGAGACGCTGACGAGCCCTGCCACCGCGACGATCGCCGCCCACCGCGCGGTGCGCGGCGCCACACGAGCGGTCACTCAGAAGTGCTCGAAGGCCGCCGGCTTCTGGTCCATGCTCACGCGCAGCGAGGCCATGAAGACCAGGTAGGGATGGGCGCCGAGCGCGATGAGCCCGTCGCGCTCGAAGGCACGCAGCGACTCGCGCGCCTGCCCGTCGAGCCCAAGCTCCTCCATCGCCGCCTCGCAATCGGCCAGGAAGCGCGCGCGGAAGGCAGGGTCGGACTTCAGCAGGAACAGGCACCGGTTGAGCGGGTAGGCGCTCGCGGGCGGAAAGAAGTAGTGCGCGTTCATGGCGCCACCGGCCACGTGACCACGGCGTTGCCGTGATGCCACGACGGCTCGTAGCAGTCGACGGCGGCCCGCGCATCTCCCACCGCCCCCAGCAGCGTGATCCACGTGCGGAACTCCACGTTGCCGGCCTTGTCGAGCTCGTCACCCGTGAGCCGTGCCGTGTCCGCTCCGCGCCCGTCCGTGAGCGCGGCGAGCATCTGCCGGTCCCAGTCGTAGTCGGGCGAGGCGTAGCGGTCGGTGCCCGGGTAGTGGGACATCCCGCCCGAGGCCATCAGCGCCACGCGCTCGGGCCGCGCGTCGAGGATCTGCCGCAGGGCGCGTCCCCACGCGTAGCACCGCCGCGGCGTGGGCTGCGGAGGCAGGTAGACGTTCACGTAGAGCGGCACGATCGGCACCGCGGGCGCGGGCAACGTGAAATGCAGCGGCACGTAGAAGGCGTAGTCGAGGCGCAGATCCTGGCTGTACACGAGGTCGAACTCGCGCTCGATCCCCTGCTCGAGGATGGCGCGCGCGAGCGGCTCGTGGACGGCAAACGTGTACGCGTAGGAGCCGAACTGTCCCGACACGCTCGCGCCCGCGTACACGGCGAAGGCGGGGACGGCGTTGAGGAAGAAGCCCTCGATATGGTCGCCGCCGATGACGCAGATGGCGTCCGGCCGGGCCTCCGCCAGCAGGCGCTTCACCCGGCCGTAGGCGGCGTGCACGCGCAGCACGAGGTCACGGTCTTCCGTCTCCGGTCGCACGAGGAGCTGCGGCGTGTGAGGACAGGCGACGGCGGCCACCAGCGGCATCGGCGTCCGCGCTAGGACAGATGCCGGCGGGCGAGCCCGGCCGCGTACTCGTCGAGGAGCCGGTGCATCTCGCGCATCGCCGCCTCCGCGGCCCGCCGGTCCTCCGGCGTGCGGAGATGTTTCAGGATGGTCTTCTTCGTCTCTCCCGCCTCTTCCTTCTCGATGGCCTCGTGCACCGTGTAGTTCATGGCGCCCCACTCCGGCCGGATTCCGTAATGCTGCACGAGCGCCTTGCCCACCGTCTGCGCGATCTCGACCACTTCCTCCTCGAGGAGGGCGGTCGCGCACAGGGAGGCGTTCCACGGCGTGTCGTGCGCAAGGCGGCGGAAGAAGTCGATGATGGCCGCCATCTCGGGGACGGGCACGATGGCGTCGTACGCATCCCGGGCGTAGCCGAGGTCGTCGCCGATGCGGCGGAAGAGCTCGTCGTGATCCGGCGTGCCGCCCACGCGGCCCTCGAAGTAGCCGAGATCCTCCACGAGCAGGTGGCGCGCGCAGTCCTTGCGGACCTCCAGGTCCTCGCAGCGCGTGTGGATACCACTGAAGATGCGCGGGAACCACGCGATGAGCAAGTAGTGCTGGGCGATGTGGCTCCACACCTGCTCGCGCGTGAGCGAGCCGGAGGCGAAGCGCTTGAAGTACTCCGAGCCCCGGAACGGGCTCTGCGAAAGCAGCTCCGCGGTGAGCGCCTCGTACCACTCCTCGGTCGTCATGCCGAATCCTCCATGAACGGGCTGAGTGCTGATACTATCCCGGCGCATGGAATATCGCGAGCTCGGACGGACCGGCCTGAAAGTCTCCACCCTCGGCTTCGGCTGCG
>CAYQQT010000177.1:0-7481 GCA_964419375.1 uncultured bacterium | reverse complement strand
TTATGGACCAGCCACACAGCGGCTTGACACGCTCGCGTCGAGCGCCGAGAGTCTGGGCCATGACGACCCAGGATCGTGAGCCCGTCTACGATGTGGTGTGGCCGCTCGCGCCCGCCGCCGCGCCCGCGGCCACGCTGGCCGACCGCGTGGGCGACCTGAGCGGCAAGACCGTCGGTGAGCTGTGGGACTACCTCTTCAAGGGCGAGCAGATGTTCCCGCTCATCCGCCACGCGCTCAAGCAGCGTTACCCCGGCATCCGGTTCGTGGAGTACGACACGCTCGGCAGCACGCACGGCCGCGACGAGGCCGAGCTGGCGGCCACGCTGCCCGGCATGCTGCGAAAGCACGGGTGCGACGCGGTCATCTCGGCCGTCGGCGCCTGAGGGTCGTGCACGCCCGCCGTGCTGCGGGCCGCAGCGATCGCCGAGCGCGCGGGCATCCCGAGCGTGTCCATCGTGACCACGCCCTTCATCCAGCAGGCGGGCGTGGTGAGCAAGGGCATCGGCCTGCCGTCGCTGCCCATCGCGGAGTACCCCGGCGTGCCGATGACCGACGGTCCCGACACCGTGCAGGCGAAGGTCGCCGCCCTCCTGCCGCAGATCATCGACGGCCTCGCGCGGCCGGTGGTGGCGGCGCGGCCCCGCGAAGCCGAGCCCGCCCCGCGTGACGTCGTCCATCGCGGCTCGCTCGACGACGTCCACGAGCACTTCCACCGCAACCTGTGGACGGACGGGCTGCCCATCGTGCCGCCCACGATCGCGCGCGTGGAGCGCTTCCTCGAGCACACGCGCCGATCCGCCCACGACGTCATCGGACGGCTGCTCCCCGAGAACCGCGCGGCCACCGTGTGGAGCATCGCCGTCAACGGCGTGATGGCGGGCTGCCGGCCGGAGTACATGCCGGTGCTGATCGCCATCGTGGAAGCTATCGCGGAGCCCGTGTTCCGCGTGGAGGACGCCGGCTCCACGCCCGGGTGGGAGCCGCTCGTCATCGTGAGCGGCCCCATCGCGCGCGCGCTCGATCTCAACCACGGCCAGGGCGTGATGCGCGTGGGACGCCAGGCCAACACGACGCTCGGCCGCTTTCTGCGCCTGTACCTGCGCAACGTCGCGGGGCTCCGCATTCCGCCCGGCGCCGGCGACAAGGGCAGCATCGCGGGCTCGTTCAACGTCGCGCTCGCCGAGGACGAGGAGGCCGCGGCGGCGCTCGGCTGGAGCACGTTCGGCGCCGATCAGGGCTTCGCCCGCGGGGACAGCGCCGTCACCGTGCAGAGCGTGGTGAGCAGCACGCCGCCCATCTACTCGGCGGGCACACGGGCCCTCGACCACGCCCGCATCCTGGCCGAGGTCTTCGGCGGCGCGTGCGCCTACTGGTCGTCCATCGGCATGAAGTACGCGCGCTGGCAGCCGCTGCTGGTGCTGGGCCCGTCCATCGCCGGCGTCATCGCGCAAGACGGCTGGTCGAAGGACGACGTGCGCCGCTACCTCGTCGAGCACGTCACCATCACCGCGCGCCAGGCCGAGACGTACGCGTGGCAGGTGGGCAGCACCGCCTTCACGCTGGAGGGCCACGTGAAAGCGGGCGTGCTGCCGGCGGCGTACGCGACGTCCAGCGATCCCGAGCGCGCGGTTGCCGTGTTCGTGCAGCCGGACAAGATCGGCATCCTCGTCGCCGGCGATCCCGGCCGCAACCAGTCCAAGGGTTACGTCAACAACCACATTCAGGGCGCGCGCGTCAGCAAGAAGGTTGACGCGACGACAGCCCTCCACTAAGGTGACGCCGCCATGAAAGCCTGCTTCCGCATCGTCGTCCTCATCGCCCTCGTCGCTTCCCTCCTGCCCACGGGCGCGTCCGTCGCCGCCGAGGGCGAGCTGCGCTGGGGGCTGCACGTCACGCTGGCCGCCAAGTGGCTGGACCCGGCGGACACGGAGGCGTTCAACACGCCGTACATGGTCATGTACGCCATCCACGACGCGATGGTGAAGCCGATGCCGGCCGGCATGACCACGCCCAGCCTCGCGGAGTCGTGGACGGAGTCGCGCGACCATCTCGCCTACACCTTCACGATGCGCAAGAACGCCAGGTTCCACGACGGCTCGCCCGTCACGCCGGAGGACGTGAAGTTCTCGTTCGAGCGCTATAAAGGCGCGAGCGCGACGCTTCTAAAGGAGAAGGTGAAGGAAGTTGTGGTCGTCTCGCCCGCGCAGGTTCGTTTCGTTTTGAAGGAGCCGTGGCCGGACTTCATGCTGTTCTACGGCACCACCGCCTCCGGCGCGGGCTGGATCGTGCCGAAGAAATACGTCGAGAAGGTCGGCGAGGACGGCTTCAAGCGCGCGCCCATCGGCGCCGGGCCGTACAAGGTCGTCTCCTTCAATCCAGGAATCGAGCTGGTGCTGGAAGCCTTCGACGGCTACTGGCGCAAGGCGCCCAGCGTGAAGCGGCTCGTGATGCGCTCGCTGCCCGAGGAGACCACGCGCGCCGCCGCGCTCAAGCGGGGCGAGGTGGACATCACCTACCTGCTCACCGGCCCTGTGGCCGAGGACGTCAAGAAGACGCCGGGGTTCACCCTCAAGGCGCCGCTGCTGACGGGCGCCTTCTGGATCGACCTGCCCGACCAGTGGGATCCGAAGTCGCCGTGGCACGACAAGCGCGTGCGGCAGGCCGCCAACCACGCGGTCGACCGCCAGGCCGTGAACCAGGCGGAGACGCTCGGCTTCTCGCGGCTGACGGGCTCCATGATCCCGCGCATCTTCCAGTTCGCGCTGGCGATGGAGCCGCCTGCCTATGATCCCGCACGCGCGAAGAAGCTCCTCGCGGAGGCCGGCTTCCCGAACGGATTCGACGCCGGCGACTTCTATCCCTTCCCGCCCTACAACTCGATGGGCGAGGCGCTCCAGAGCCAGCTGCAGGCGGTCGGCATCCGCAGCCGGCTGCGCATGATGGAGCGCGCCACGTACTTCACGCAGTGGCGGGAGAAGAAGCTGCACGGCATGATCCTCGTCGTCACCGCCACTATGGGCAACGCGGCCACGCGCCTGGAGCCCTACGCGATCAAGAACGGCATCTACGCCTACGGCTCGTTGCCCGAGGTGGACGATCTCTTCGCGCGCCAGGGCCGCGAGGTGGACGGCAAGAAGCGCGAGGCGCTCGTGCACCAGATGCAGAAGTCGATCGCGGAGCACGTCATGCACGTGCCCATCTACGAGCTGGCCTTCATCTGGGGCGTGGGACCGCGCGTCGAGGAGAGCGGCGCCGGTCTCATTCCCGGCTTCGCCTACTCGGCGCCCTTCGAAGACCTCAAGCTCAAGAAGTGACCTACGCGGCCGTCAACGAGATCGTCGTCAAGGTCGTCGATCTCCACAAGTCCTTCGGCGCGCTCGCCGTCCTCAAGGGCGTCTCGTTCGAGGTGCGGAAGGGGGACGTCGTCAGCGTCATCGGGGCGAGCGGCTCGGGCAAGAGCACGCTCCTGCGCTGCCTCAACCACCTCGAGTCGCCGACGGCGGGCGAGGTGTGGATCGCCGGGCGCCCCATGGGCTTCCGCGTCGGCGCCGACGGCCGGCCGCGTCCCGACTCCCAGGCCAGCATCAATGCGCTGCGGGCGGAGATCGGCATGGTGTTCCAGCAGTTCAACCTCTGGCCGCACATGACCGTCCTCGAGAACGTCGTCGAGGCCCCCATCAGGGTGCGGAAGGTGCCGGCCGCGCAGGCCCGAGAGACGGGCATCCGGCATCTCGAGAAGGTCGGCCTCCTCGACAAGCGCGACGAGTACCCCGCCCGCCTCTCCGGAGGCCAGCAGCAGCGCGTCGCCATCGCCCGCGCCCTGGCGATGCAGCCGAAGCTCATCCTCTTCGACGAGCCGACCTCGGCCCTCGACCCCGAGCTGACGGGCGAGGTGCTCGAGGTCATGCGCGCGCTGGCCGGCGAGGGCATGACGATGATCGTCGTCACCCACGAGATGGGCTTCGCCCGGGAGGCATCCGAGCGCGTCCTCTTCCTCCACAACGGGCTCATCGAGGAGGACGGCCCCCCCGCGCAGGTGCTCACCAATCCGAAATCCGAGCGCTGCCGCCAGTTCCTCGCCAGGGTGATCCGCTGACGCCGTGGAGGGGCTGGCCATCTTCTACGAGTACCGGGCCATGCTGGCGGCCGGGCTTGCCTTCAACTTCTACGTCTTCGTCCTCGCCGGCGCCCTCGCCGTCATCCTGGGGCTCGTGGCGTGCCTGCTCCGGCTCCATCCGCTCGCCCCCCTTCGCTGGCTCGGCACGTTCTACGCCGAGCTCTGCCGCAACACTCCGGAGTACGTGCTGCTCGTCTGGATCCACTACGTGCCGCCGCTGCTCCTCACCTGGCTCCTCGGCACCAGGGTGTCCTTCACACCGTTCTTCTCCGCCGTGGTCGGGCTCGGCCTCGCCTCCAGCGGCTACTTCACGGAGACCTTTCGGGCCGGCATCCAGTCGATCCCCCGCGAGCACGTGGAGGCGGCGCGAGCGCTCGGGATGTCGCGCCCGCTCACCTTCCGGCGCATCGTCCTTCCCCAGGCCGCGCGGAGGATGCTGCCGGAGGCGATGAACCAGTTCGTGTCGCTGTTCAAGTCGACGACGCTCGTCTCGCTCATCGCCGTGCCCGACCTCATGTACCAGGTGTCGATGATCACCCAGGAGAAGATGCGGCCGATGCCGCTCTACTCGGGGGCGGCCTTCACCTACTTCGCCGTGATCTTCGCGATGTCGGCGCTGGCACGCCGGCTCAGCGAGCGCTGGCGCACCCGGGGGTGGGCGTGATGGACGTCCTGCGCCGCACCGTCTGGAACCACCGCGAGCAGTTCCTGCAGGGGCTGTTGGTGACGGCGGAGATCTGCGCCATCGCCTTCGCGGTGGCGGTGGTCCTGGGGCTGGCCGTCTGCCTGCTGCGGCTCTACGTGCGCCCGCTGCGCGGGGCCGCCACCGCCTACATCGAGTTCTGCCGCAACACGCCGATCTACGTGCAGCTCCTGTGGGTCAACTACGTGTGGCCGGAGCTCATCGGCTGGCCGCAGAGCTTCTTCGCCGCCGGCTGGACGGCGCTGGCCCTCCAGTCGAGCGGCTACCTCGCCGAGACGTTCCGGGCCGGCATCGAAGGCGTGCCCCGCGCCCACCGCGAGGCGGCCTACTCGCTCGGAATGTCGCCCGCGCTCACCTTCCGGCGCATCATCCTGCCGCAGGCACTCGTCACGATGGCGCCGTCGATCATGAACCAGTTCCTGGTGGTGGTGAAGTCGTCGACCCTGGTCTCGGTGATTGCGGTGCCCGACCTCATGTACCAGGCGCTCCGGCTCACCGCGATCTGGTTCGAGCCCATCGAGATCCTGTCGTTCACGGCGTTCCTCTACGTCGTGATCGTGTTCGCGCTGTCGATGGTGATCAAGTGGTACTCTGACCGCCTCCGAGCCCGGTACGCCTGAAGCGATGCGGCCATGTACATCGGACGGCCGGGCAGGTGTGACGCGATCCCCCCCACATCCGCGAAGGAGGACGGCATGGCCACGACCGGTGGAGTGAACAAGCGCACGTTCATGAAGAGCGCCCTGGCGGTCGGCGGGCTGGCGGCGGCGGCCGGACTGCTCGAGCGCGGCGGCGTGCGGGCGGCCCACGCCCAGCTCCTGGAGTCCGGCATCGACCCCAGCTCGGTGCTCGCCAAGATGAAGAAGGAGGGCGCGCTGCGGGTCGGCTACGCCCAGACGATGCCGTGGGTCTTCAAGGACGCCAAGTCCGGCAAGCTCATGGGCATCTACTACGACGTGGCTGAGGCGCTGGCCAAGGAGCTCGAGGTCAAGGCCGAGTACAAGGAGGTGTCCTGGGCCGACTCCACCGTCGCCCTCCGCAAGGGCGACTTCGACGTCTTCGGCTCGTCACTCTTCTACACCGTGCCCCGCTCGCTGGTGGTGGCCTACACGGCGCCCATGTGGCACAAGGGCCACCTGGCCGTCGCGCACAAGGACAACGCCAAGCGCTTCCGCTCCGCCGCCGACTTCAACCGGCCCGACGTGACGTTCTCCGTCAACGTCGGCACCCGCGAGGAGCACGTCCTCAAGATGCTTTTCCCCAAGGCGAAGATCATCACCACCTCCGGCCAGATCGTGCTCGCCGCGGAGCCGGTGCGGACCAAGAAGGCCGACCTGTGGGTTACCGGCGACATCGACGCCATCGTCTTCGCCCGAAAGAACCGGGAGTGGGCGCAGGTCGTCGACGAGCCGCGGCCCTTCGGGCGCGGCGCCAACACGTGGGCCATCCGCTATGGCGACCCCGCCTGGAAGTTCTTCCTCGACATGTGGGCCGACAACATGGTGGCCAGCGGCTTCGTGGAGGAGCGCTTCAACTTCTACCGCGACCAGATGATCGCCGGCTGATGATCGCCGACTGCCACGCCCACATCTTCCAGAACTGGGCGGGCGCCTGCGGTCATCCCTCGCGCGAGATCCACTGGAAGTACATCCAGAAGAACCTCACGCGCCCGGCGGCCCGCGTCCGGCGGGCGCGTGACGGCGCCCCCGTGGAGCGCCCGGGCCTGCACCGGCCGGGCGACGACACCTGGGCCGGCCTGCGCGACGACGTCGATTTCCGCGTGGGCCCCTACGGGCGGCTCGAGTACACACTCGACGGTGAGGACTACTGGATCCAGTACATGCCGGTGGCGATGGCGCAGTTCGAGTCGCCCCCGGAATTCATGCTGGCGCAGATGTCCTACGCCGGCGTCGACCACTGCGTGCTGCAGGCCGGGTTGAGCTACGGCGTCATGAACGACTACAACGCCTTCGCCCAGCACCAGTACCCCGAGCGCTTCAGCGGGCTGCTTCACGTCGACGAGGCCGTCGCCGACACCCCGCGGTGGATGGGCGAGCTCGAGCGCGCGCGCCACCAGCTGGGCCTCAAGGGCGTGTACTACCAGCTCGACGGCTTCGCCCGCCACGGCTTCCAGTGGTCCTTCAACGACAAGCGCTTCGACGGCTTCTGGGAGACGCTGGCCGCCATGGGCATCCCCATCTTCCTCGAAGCGCAGGCCGTGCCCGGCTACGACGAGCCGAGCTACATCGCCAACATGCAGCGCCTCGACGGCCTGCTCACGCGCTTCCCCCGCATGCGCTGGCTCCTGGTGATGGGGCCGCCCGTCGCGTTCTTCGCCAGGCGCGGCCACTGGCATTTCCCAGAGGAGGTGGCCCGCGTCTACGCCCGCGGGAACCTCCAGATGGAGATCATGTTCCCCATCAGCTGGGGCGGCGTCTGGGACTACCCGTACCCGGAGGCCCAGGCTCTCATCAAGGACCTCCGCGACCGCTACGGCGCCGAGAAGCTCCTCTGGGGCTCCGACATGCCCAACGTCGAGCGCTTCTGTACTTACCGCCAGTGCCTGGACTATGTCCGCCGCTACTGCGAGTTCCTCACGGAGCGAGAGAAGGATCTGATCCTGGGGGGCAACGTCGCGGAGCTGTGCGGGATCGGGAAGGC
>CAYQQT010000176.1:1802-7491 GCA_964419375.1 uncultured bacterium | reverse complement strand
AATATCGAGGAGCGCCACGGCTTTGCCGGGGCACTGCCGAGCGCTTGGGGGGCTTTGGGGGGCCCTTCGAGGCCCCCCATCCAACGAAGCCCGCTCGTGGACGATGCGCGGCCGGCGACGATCGTGACGTCGACGGAGAGATCCTTGATGGCGTCCTCGGGGCACGTGAGGGGGTCGCCGCCGAGGACGACGAGGTCGGCGTCCTTGCCGGGCTCCAGCGAGCCGCGGCGGTCTTCGCTCCACGTCAGCAGGTGGCCGGGCTGAACTGAGAGGCTCAGGGCTTCCTCGCGGGTGAGGCGGCTGTCACCGAGACGGCGCTTGGCGCCGTCATCCCAGCGCGCGAGCGCTTCCCACATCGTCCACAGCATCGAGACGGGCACGCCGTCGGTGCCGAGGGCGACCGGAATCCCCGCATCCACCATCTCGCGCAGTGGAATGGCGCGCTCGCCGAGGGCGTCGAGGCCGTACCGGTCACCGGCCATGTGCAGGAAGCCCGGGGTGGCCGTCGCCACCACGCCGAGATCCTTCATGCGGCGCAGTTGGTCGGGGGTAGCCGCGTTCACGTGGACGACGACCCAGCGACGCTCGCGGATCGAGACCTCGCGATCGATCGCCTCGTAGGCGGACAGCGCGTACTCGAGATCCCGGCTCACGAGACAATTGATGCGCAGGCCCAGGCGCGCCGCTTCGATGCCGAGCCGGACGAAGCGCGCGTGGTCCATCGCCTGGTAGAAGTGGCCCGCCCACTGCTCGTACGGGTAACCGGCGGCGACGATCTCGGCCACCCGCGTGTCGGCGGTGCCGCCGAGGTTGAGGCCTTCCACCCGGAAGCGCTCGTCGCCGAGGCCGCGTTCGCTCGCGATTGCCGCGTAGTGATAGAAGAGGTCGGACAGCCGCTCGTCGTCGAAGACCGCGCTCGGCACGCTCGGCGGCGTGTGCATGCGCAGGCCGAGCTCGCCTGCCGCGTGGACCTCGCGATAGGCACGGACCACGGCGGGCGTGAGGCCGTGGTCTTCGAAGGCGGCGGTGGTGCCGGCGGCGGCGTAGGCGCGCGCGCCCCACCGCACGCTCTCCACGCGGTCGTCGTGAGTGAACCGGGGCAGCGACTTGAACAGCGTGTACTCGAGGATGGGCACGAAGTTGCGCTCCAGGAAGACGCCCGTGGGGTCGCCCTGCGCGTCGCGCACCATCTCCACGTTGTGCGGGGCGACGGTGTGGCGCGTCACCCCTGCCCGGCGCAGAGCTTGGGAGTTCGCGACCGATGGAAAAGGGCGGTGACTCCACCAGCCCCACACGGCGCGGATGTACACGGGGTTGTCGGGGGCGACGGCGTCGAGGTCGTGGCGGCTTGGAAAGCGGCCGTCCTCGAGCTGGTCGGGACGGCTCACGTAGTCGTGGGGCGGGCTGCCCATGGGCATGAGCACGATCCACGCCCCCGGCCTGGCGGCGCGAACCGCGTCGCGCACGACGTCGACGATGGCACCCACGGAGCGCAGGCCTTCGACGGCAATGCCGCCGCGGCGCTTGAGGCCCTCGCGGTCGACGTGCGGATGGGCGTCGCAGAAGCCGGGCACCACGGCGCGGCCGTGCAGGTCAACCGCGCGCGTAGCCGGCGACGCGTGCGCGAGGAGGCGCGCCGAGTCGCCGACGTCGGTGATCCGATCGCCCCGCACCGCGACCGCCTCCGCGATGCGCGAGCCCCGGTCGAGCGTGATCACTTTGCCGCCGTGCAGGACGAGGTCGGGCGCGGGCATGGGGCGATTATCCAACATGGGGGGCGATTCATTACATGGGGGCCTCGAAGGGCCCCCAAGCCCCCTACGCTCGGCAGCGCCCCGGCGAAGCCGTGGCGCTCCTCGGAAGACGCGGGCCCCCCAAGCCCCCCACGCTCGGCAGTGCCCCGGCGAAGCCGGGGCGCTCATCGGAAGAGGCGGGGCCTGTCGCTGGTCAATGGAAATGTCATCCCAACTGCAACGTGAAAATGTCATCCCCGGTCGTTGCCGCGCCGCGCGCGAGCGGCGAGGGTGGGGGAACACGCACGACGCCACGGATGACGGCGGCTAGCTTCCCCCGGATACGTGCCGCACGCAGAGCTCCCGCTCGCGGCGCTTCAGAAAGATCGGCGTGCCGAGTCGGGGACGCGGGCCTGGAGACGTCGTCATGCAGCGGTCAGAACGTTATCATTCGTGGTCAAGAAGTAGCCGGGGCGTCACCAGCGTGCCCGATTGGGACCAGCTATCCGCCCGATTCCTCGCAGTTCAATCATGTCCTGATCTGGCATAACACGTGCGTTAAGCCTGCCTTAGTTTCTTCCGATACGGGCAAACCAGTCGCGAGGCTGGGACGCAAAGCCACGGGTCAGCGCCAGGCGTTGGCAGCCGGGTTGCCGAAAAAGAGACGGGGGCCGTGAATCCCTCCGTCCAAATGCCTCTCGAGCGACGGAGGACCACCGAACCGTGCACTTGTATGTCGACGGGGAACTCACCGCAAGCATCGCGACCGCGTTTTGCGAGATCACCGATGAAGCGCTCCGCGACGGAGGCGACGTCGTCATTGCGGCCGAGAACGTCAAGGACGTGGACGCCGTGGGACTCGCGATACTCCTGCAAGCCAGTCGCCGCGCGTCGCGCCTCGGTGTCAGGTTATCCGTGGTCGCCAGTCCCGCTCTGCACCGGGCCCTGCTCGACGGCGGTCTGCTCGGGGACGTCCACATCGCCCACGTGGACGCGACGCTCGGCGACGATCGAATCCGCGCCATTCCGGCGATCCCGTCGAAGCACGCGGGCGGTGTCCTGATCGCCACCTCCGCGATGGCGCTGCACCTGCCTGCCTGGGACGATCTGACGTATTTCGACCAGTGGGCCGCCGAGCCGCTTCTCGATCAGATGCTCGCGAGCAGCCTTCTCTATCGCTGCCGCCATGTCGGCGCGTACGATGCCGACTTCGTCGCACAGGTGAGCGCCGATCCGACCTCGCTCACCGCCCTCATCGTGCCCACGGAAACGGAGCGACCGGTCGGCTTCGTACGGCTCTATCCGATCAACCTCGTCGAACGGTTTGGCTTCCTTGAGACGGCGGTCGCGGATGTACGCGCCCTGCGCCGAGGCTGGGGAATCGCGGCGTCACGACTGCTGTTATCGTATGCGATGGATGTACTCGACCTGCAACGAGTCGAAGCCAAGGTGTACGAGTACAACGTGTTGAGCATCAACGCGCTGACACGCAACGGGTTCGTGCGCGAAGGCTGTCTGCGCCAGGCGCGCGACTACGATGGCCGCCGCTGGGACCTGCTCGTGTTCGGCATCCTGCGCGAGGAGATGGCAGCGCAACGCAGGCGCGACAGCATCGACCGCATCGCGCTGTGGCCCTCGGAGGCGCTGGGGGCGTGACGGCGCAGGCGGTGCACCGCTTGCTGCCCCTCCTGGCGCTCGCGCTCAACGTCGTGCTTCTCGCGGCCGCGCTGGCGTCTGACCGAAGCCATCGCAGCAACCGAACGTTCTCAGCGGTCGCCTCGGCGCTGGCGCTCTGGAACATCGCTGTCTTCGGGCTGCGCTCCAGCGCCGATCCAACCATCGCTCTGCAGTGGGAGCGGCTCCTCCACGTCGCCGTCGGCCTCTTGCCGGCGCTCTTCTATCACTACGTTCTGGCCTTCCTGAATCTTTCCGCGCGCCGTGCATCGCTCATCATGGCCTACGGATTGGCCTCGCTCTTCATCGTGGCGACCCCGAGCGCATCGTTCATGTCCGGCGTGCACGCCACCGAATGGGGCTACGCGCCCATCGCCGGTCCCGTGTACGCGCCCTTCCTCGCGTACGTCTATGGCTATTTCGTGCTCGGGCTGGCGCGCTTGATCCGCGCCCTGCATCGCGCGCGACCCGGATTCCATCGCACGCGTGCCCGCTGGATCGTCGCCGGCGTCGTCGTGAGCCTGGTGGGCGGTCTCGTGGACTTCGCCCGCTTCACCCTGGGATGGGAACATCTCTATCCCATCGGGATCCCCGCCAACGCGCTGTTCGCGCTGGCGCTCGGCGTCGCCGTCGTGCGCTACCGCCTCATGGACATCGGTGTGGTGATCCGGCGCGCGGTTCTCTACGGTCTGACGAGCCTGGCGCTGGCTCCGCTCGTCTTCGCCGCCGTCTACCTGACCGCGGCCTTCGGGGCCGGAGGCTCACCGCCGCTGGGCGGCCTCGGGACCTCCCTCATCGCCGTGGCCGCCATCGCCGTCGCCATGCCGCTCTTGCGCAGGCTCGAACGCCTCCTCGAGCGCCTCATCTTTCATCGCGAGCACGGGGTCCGGGATGCCCTGGTGCGGCTCGGCAAGAACATGCCAGCGGTCATGGATCTCCGGCGACTCGGGGCCTCGCTGACCGGCGGTCTCGTCAGCGATGTCCCCGTGCGTCACGCCAGTCTGTATGTTCGAGATCCCAAAGGAGAGACGTACTCGCTGTTCGAACGGCGCACGGCGCCCGACGACGACGTGGAGGGCCTCACCGACGATGCGCTCGATGAAAACCTCGTGCACTGGCTCCGCGCCCGACGCGCGCCCGTGGTCGTCGAGGAGGCGATCCGCCAGGGAACGACCCGCGCGCCGCACGCCGCTGCCGCACGGGTCCTGCAAGCCGTGCACGCGGCGGTCGTCCTGCCCATCCTCGAAGACGGGCGGCTCGAGGCCGTGCTGATCGTGGGCGAGAAGCGTTCCGGCGACGGCTTCGATCGCGATGAGATCGACTTGCTGGAGGCGCTCGCCGGCAACACGTCGATTGCCCTCAAAAACGCGCGGCTGTACGACGCCCTGCGACGGCGAATGGAAGAGCTGCAAGCAACGCAGGATCAGCTCCTGCAGTCCGCGAAGCTCGCCGCCATTGGGGAACTGGCCTCCAGCGTCGCCCACGAGGTGAACAATCCACTCATGGTGATCATGGGCCACGCGGGACTCGCCAGCCGAGACCTCGCTGGTGTGCCGGGGGCCCAAGCGCGGCTGGACGGCATCGTGGAGCAGGCCCATCGCGCCGCGAAGATCATTCGCGATCTTCTCGACTTCGCCCGGCGTCGGGAGCCGACCGTGGAATCGCTCGATATCAGAGAAGTGCTGGAGCGCTCGCTGCAGCTCGTCGGCGGCCGGCTCTCCGGCGGAGGCGTCGTTGCCAACGCCGACGTCATCGGCCCCATCCCGTCGATCACGGGCGATCGCGATCAGCTCACGCAGGTCTTTGTCAACCTGCTCACCAACGCGGTGGACGCGATGCCCGACGGCGGCAGCGTCCTGCTCCGCACCGAAGTGCGAACCGCGGCCGGCATCCCGTGTCTGAGCGTCACCGTCTCGGACACCGGCATCGGCATGACCCGCGAGCAGCTCTGCCGCGTATTCGAGCCGTTCTACACCACGAAACCGGAAGGTAAAGGCACCGGACTCGGACTGGCCGTCAGCGCCGGCATCGTGCGGAAGCACGAGGGCACCCTGGAGGCCTTCAGCGCACCCGGTAAGGGCAGCACGTTCGTGGTCAGCCTTCCCATCGCGGACGAAGCAGCCTTCACTCCTCCGCATACCCCGAGCTGATTTTCAGCACGGGGGCCTCGAAGGGACCCCCCCAATCCCGCGGCCTACGAGGAGCGCCACGGCTTCGCCGGGGCGCTGCCGAGCGTCGGGGGATTGGGGGGCCGTCCCGGCCCCCCATGTCAGCCAATCACT
>CAYQQT010000176.1:0-1702 GCA_964419375.1 uncultured bacterium | reverse complement strand
TGTCAGCCAATCACTTGACTCGCCCGCGCGTTACTTCCATAGTCAGCGCGCGCGCGGCGCCCGGGTGCCGCGCGGAAAGGATGGCCATCGTGCAGGCACGCGCGTTGACATACGACGTCGTCGAGGGGTGGGAGCAGCTGCCGGCCGGATACGAGCATCGCGACGTGGCGGGCGTAGCGGTGGACGCCGACGACCGCGTCTTTCTCATCTGTCGTGGCGATCACCCCATCATGATCTACGACCGCAAGGGCTCGTTCCTCGGCTCCTGGGGTGAGGGGCAGTTCACGTACCGGACGCACGGCATCACGATCGCGCCCGATGGCATGGTGTACTGCACCGACGACGGCAACCACACGGTGCGGAAATTCACGCCGGAGGGCAAGCTGCTCCTGACGCTGGGCACGATGAACATGCCCTCCGACACGGGGTACGACGGACAGAACACGCTCACCGCGACCCGGCCCGCCGGTCCCTTCAATCGGCCCACCAACCTGGCCGTGGGGCCGGGAGGCGATCTCTACGTGTCCGACGGCTACGGCAACTGCCGCGTCCACCGTTTTTCGCCGACGGGGGAGCTCAAGCACTCGTGGGGCGTGCCGGGCCAGGGCCCCGGGGAATTCTACCTGCCGCATGGCATCGCCGCGGCGGCGGATGGACGCGTCTTTGTATGTGACCGCGAGAACGACCGCATCCAGATCTTCAGCCCGGACGGCGAATACCTCAGCGAGTGGACGGACACCCAGCGGCCGACCCATCTCGTGTTCGACGCGCAGGGCCGCGCGTACGTGTCGGAGCTGTGGTGGCACACGGGATCGACGTCAGGCCGACACGGGCCTATTCAAGAGCCGCGCTACGGCCGCGTGAGCGTCTACGACGGGGACGGCCGCGTGCTCGCGCGCTGGGGCAGCGCCGACGCCTGCGCGCCCGGCAGCTTCGCGGCGCCGCACGGTCTCGCCGTCGACGCGAAGGGCGACATTTACGTGAGCGAGGTGACGTGGACCTTCGCGGTGAGCCGCGGCCACGCGCCCGCGGGCTGCCACACCTTCCAGAAGTTCACCCTCAAGTCCTAACGCGCGATGCACGAGCTGACGCCGATGGCGGCCACGCTGGGCGCGCTCCTCAAGACGCGCAAGGAGACCGTCGCCGTCTCCGAATCGTCGGCGGGTGGGTTGATCTCCGCCGCGCTGCTGGCGGTGCCCGGCGCTTCGGCATACTTCGTCGGCGGCGGCGTCATCTATACGCAGGCGGCGCGCCGCGAATTACTGAAATTGCCCGACGACGCCGTGAAAGGAATCCGGTCGAGCACCGAGGCGTACGCGGCGCTGAAGGCGCGCACCATCCGCCAGCTCCTCGGCGCCACGTGGGGGCTGGCGGAGACGGGCGCCAGCGGCCCCACGGGCAACCGCTACGGCGACGCCGCCGGCCACGCGTGCATCGCCGTGGCAGGCCCCGCCGAGCGCCTCATCACGCTCGAGACCGGCCACAATGATCGCGAAAGGAACATGTGGGCCTTTGCCGCCGCCGCCCTGCAGCTGCTGCACGCCGCGCTGAAGGAGCACCCGGGGGTCGGCGCCGTAAGCTGATCGCGCCCTCGGCACGCGGCCATGACGGCGCCGTCCATCACCTGTCCTGCTGGATCGTCCGACGCCTCGTGTCCACCCGCCCGGCCGCTTGATTACATGGGGGGCCTCGCAGGGCCCCC
>CAYQQT010000175.1:0-7518 GCA_964419375.1 uncultured bacterium | reverse complement strand
GATGTGCTTGCCGCGGGCGCCGGGGATGATGAGCACGTCGTGGTCGGCCTGCACGCGGAAGGTCATCGCCCAGTCCAGCATGTCGGGATCGAAGATGTCGATGTCGTCGTCGGTCACGATGGCGAGCTTCACCTCCGCCACCGACAGCAGCGCGAGCAGCGCGTTCTTGCCCTCGCCGGGGCGCTTGCGGATGGAGGCGATGAGCGTCCAGTAGCAGCAGCCGCCGATGGGCGCGCGGATGGCCACCGGCTCCACGCTCGCGATGCGCAGCGCCTGCAGCCCCGCCGCCTCGATCACGGGCGCCGCGAGCCAGTCGTTCTCCCACGGCATCTGGAGCATGTAGAAGATGGGATCGCGCCGGTGGGTGATGCACTTCACGCGGAAGATGGGGTTCCACTTCACGTCGCCCGTGATGTGGCTGAACTCGCCGAAGGGCCCCTCGTCCGCCGTCCAGCCGATGGGCAGCAGCTCGCCCTCCAGCACCAGCTCGGCGTCGGCGGGCACCTCGAGGTCGACCGTGCGGCAGCGCACGAGCTCGACGGGGGCGGCGTGCAGCCCGCCCGCGATGGCGTACTCGTCCACGTCGATGGGGGCCTTGTAGGACGCGGCGAGCATCTCGTAGGGATGCACGCCCACCGCCACCGCGATCTCGAGCGGGCGCCCGGCGTCGAGCGCGCGCTGGTAGTAGCGCCGCATGTCGGACGACGACACGAGGTCGATGCCCGTGTCGCGCGGCGTGCGGTACATCATCCGGTACGAGCCCACGTTGCGGCCGTACTCGGGGTCCTTGGACACCACCATGGTGGCGGAGATGTACGGCCCGCCGTCCTTCACGTGCATCAGCGGAATGGGAATCGACGTGAGGTCGACGTCGTCGCCCTCCCGCACGACCTCCTGGCACGGGCCATCCTTCACCAGCCTGGCGTCGATGGGACGGCGGATGCCGGCCTCGAAGCGCCGCGCGATGTCGGCCTCCGCGCAACCCATGGCCAGCGCCAGCCGCTTGCGCGTGGACAGGAGGGCGCTCGCCACCCGCCACTCCGGGTAGCCCACGATCGACTCGAAGAGCGTCGCCTCCTTCGCCTGCGCGGCGAGCGACGAGAGGTGACGGGGGTCGACCGCCTTCTTGATGCGGCGCAGCTCGCCCGCCTCCTCGAAGAGGCGCAGCACGTCGCGAAAGCCCTGCTTCATGGACGCCTCACGCCTTCACGGGGACGTAGCGCTTCACCGCCTCGCGCACGCTCGCCCACTGCGCCGGCGTGAGCTTCACCTTGCCCGCGAAGGCGTTGGTGAAGAGCTGCTCGGCGGGCAGCACGTCCTTGGCGCCCATGTACGTGATCACCGTCTCCCGCGTGCGCTTGATCATCTCGGGGTCCATCCAGCCGAGGCCGTTCTTCTCGATCTCGGGCGCGAAGCCCATCGCCGTCATGATGCCCTGCCCGTACTTCACGACATCGCGGTTGGCGGGGCTGCCCTTGAACTCCTTCACGGCGTCGAGATGGATGTCGATGGACTCGTTGGGCTGCAGGTACGTGTAGGCGAGGCCCTCCATGGTGCCGTGCATGAAGCGGTCGCACACGTCGGGCCGCTCCTTGATGGTCTTGCTCTGGGCGGCGAAGACGAGGCTGTACATCTTGACGCCGTAGTCCTCGTACAGCATCACGTTGAGGTCGAGGTTCTGCGCCCACACGCTGGGCGCGATCGACCCGTAGAAGTTACCCTCGCCGTCGACCTGCTCCTCGATGAGCGTCTTGATGAGCGCCTCGGGGCCCATGAACACTTTCTGCACCTTCGCGTCGTCGATGCCGGTGGCCTTCACGAAGGCGGGCCAGAGCTGGTAGTCGCCGCTGCCGGTGGCGAACGCCAGCTTCTTGCCCTCGAGGTCCTTGGGCGTGCGGATGCCCTTCTTCGCCAGCGAGAAGATCCCGATGGGCGAGCGCGGCGAGAGCATGCCGATGGCGACGAGGTCGAGCCCCTTGCTCACGCAGTTGGTCATCACGCCGAAGTCGAGGCTGCCGAACTCGTACTGGCCGAGGCCGAGCGTCTTGCACACCTCGCCGGAGCCGAAGCCGCGGTCGATGGTGACGTCGAGGCCGCGCTTCTCCCAGAAGCCGAGCTTCTTGGCGACGAACATGTGCGTGTAGCCGCCGTGGGGGATCCACGGCAGCGTGAACTTGATCTTCGTCAACGACTGGGCGCGCGCGGCCGGAATGCCGGCGGCCACCGCCGCCGTGGTGGCGGCCGTGCCCGCCAGGAAGCTGCGTCGCGTGATCGTCATGTCTTTCTCCTTGCGCGCGCGTCAGGCGAAGCCGCCGCGCGGCGTTTCCGTGGGAACGTTCCAGTACACCACCAGGCGCTCCAGAGCGGCCACGATGCCGTACAGGACGAGCCCCATCAGGCTCAGCGCCACGATGGCGGCCATCATCAGCGGCGTGTCCAGCAGGCCGTTGGCCATCACGATGAGGTAGCCGATCCCGCGCTGGGCGGCCACGAACTCCGCCACCACCACGCCGATGACCGCGAGCGTGATGGAGATCTTCATGCCGCCGAAGATGAGCGGCAGGGCATGCGGCAGGCGGATCTTGGTGAAGATCTGCCGGCGCGTGCCCATGTACGCCCGCGCCATCCGCACGAAGTCGTCGTCCACGCTCGTGAGCCCGGCCGCCGTGTTGATCACGATGGGAAAGAAGGCGATGAGGAACGCGAGGAGCAGGCGCGAGAGGTCGCCGAGCCCGAACCACACCACGAAGAGGGGCGCCACCGCCACCTTGGGCACGATCTGCAGGAGCACGATGAGCGGGTAGAACCCCTTGCGGACGATCTCGGAGTACGTGATGAGCACGGCCATCAGCACCCCGCCCGCCAGGGAGAGCAGGAAGCCCACCACGATCTGGTAGAACGTCGGCCACATGTGCTCGAGGATGAGCGGTCCCTGGCTCCAGAGCACGCCCGCGATGAGGCTGGGCCGCGGCAGCAGCACCGTCTTCACGCGCAGCACGGTCACGAGCTGCTCCCACACCACGAGGATCGCCAGCGTCACCACCACCGGCCACAGGAGCGCGCGGTCCTTCATCGGGTTACGGCCGCCTCGATCGAGTGCCGCAGCAGCCCCACGTAGCGGTTGAACTCGTCGGACTCCTGCATGTCCATCGCGCGCGGCCGGGGCAGCTTCACGTCCGTCTCGAAGCCGATGGTGGCGGGCCGCGGCGTCATGACGAGCACCCGGTCGGAGAGGAAGACGGCCTCGCGGATGCTGTGCGTGACGAACACGACGGTCTTCTTGTGCACCTCCCAGATGCGCAGCAGCTCGAGGCCCATCTGGTCCCGCGTCATGGCATCGAGCGCGCTGAAGGGCTCGTCCATGAGCAGCAGCGACGGGTTGTGGACGAGCGCGCGGCAGATGGCGACGCGCTGCTTCATCCCGCCCGAGAGCTCGTGGGGCAGCTTGTCAGCGAAGTCGTCCACCCGCGCCATGGCGAGCAGGTCGCGCGCGCGGGGCTCGTAATCCGCCCGGCGCAGCCGCAGCATCTCCACCGGCAGCAGCACGTTGTCGAGCACCGTGCGCCACGGCAGCAGCACGGGCGACTGGAAGACGATGCCCACGTCCGGCCGGGGGCCCTGCACCTCGGCGTCGTCCACGCGGATGCGGCCGCGGCTGGGCGCGAGCAGCCCCGCGATCATCATGAGGAGCGTGCTCTTGCCGCAGCCGCTGGGGCCGAGCAGGCTCAGAAATTCTCCGGGCACCACGCTGAAGCGCGCCTCGCGGATCGCCTCCACACCCCTCGCGTAGGTCTTGCCGACACCGTCGACGACGACGCTGTCGCGCACGCGTTACCGGCGGCGCCCGAGGTGTAACCGCACCTCCGCGAGGGGCAGGACGTCGGCGTACTTCATGTCGATGTCGAAGAGGTTCACCTGGTGCGAGGTGGGGCTGCGGTCGGCCACGCACTCGATGGGCACGATGACGCGGTAGTTGTGGGAGAAGGCGTCGATCACGGTGGCGCGCACGCAGCCGGAGGTGACCATCCCCGCCAGCACGATGGTGTCGACACCGAGGTAGGTGAGGATCGACGCCAGCGGCGTGCCGAAGAACGCGCTCGGCTTGGTCTTCGTCACCACGATATCCCGTGGCTCCGGCTTGATGGCCTCCGCGATCTCGTGCGCCTCCGGCCCGCGCATGAGGGAGTCGGGCTCGGCGCCCGTGCCCTTGTCGAGCCAGCGGCCCCACTCCGCATCGGCGGCGAAGGCGTCGTAGCGCGTATAGAGGACGGGGATACCCTCCGGCCGCACGGCGTCGAGCAGCGTGCGGATGGCGGCCGCGCAGGGGGCGCCGGCGGCGCTGCAGCCGAGGGGAAAGCGGTCCTCCGTGAAGGCGCGCGTCATGTCCACGACGAGGACGGCCGGCCGCGCGCCGAAGCCCACGCGCTTGCCCATGTTGCCCTTGGCGTAGCGCGCGCGCTCCTCGGCGGGGATGATGTCGGGCACGTAGGCCATCCGCTGCTCACCTCGCGAAGGGGTCCGCACTGCGGAGGATTCTAGCGCAGCGGCGAGCGCGATGGTAACACGCTGGCCAGCGCCGCTTGAACAACGGCCGCCGGCGGCGCACACTCCCCCTCTCCGAGGCCGCTCGGTCGACCCGTCCCGACAGGAGGCCAGGCCATGAACGTCATCGCCATTTCAGAGACGATGGGGAGCCGAGGCGTCGAGATCGCCGGCATGGTGGCCACCGCCCTCGGCTACGAGTTCGCCGACCACGAGATCATCGCCAAGGCGGCCGACCGCTTCGGCGAGGCGCCCACCGACGTCGCGCGCGCCCTCGACGACAAGCCGACCCTGTGGGAGCGCCTGCGGGAGACACAGCACCGCTACATGGCCTACGTCGAGGCCACGCTGCTCGAGATGGCGGCGGGCGGCAGGGTTGTGCTCGTCGGGCGCGGCGCCGCCTTCGTGCTCGGCCGCTTCTCTCACGTCCTGCGGGTCCGGATCACGGCGCCGGAGGCGCTGCGGGCCACGCGCATGCGCGAGTCGCAGGGACTCACCGACGAGGGAGCGGCCGACTGGATCCACGACAGCGACAGCGAGCGGTCGTCGCGCCTCAAGTTCCTCTACAACCGCGACTGGGACGACCCTCTCCTGTACGACCTCCTCCTGAATACCGAGCGCATCGACGTGGCGCGCGGTGCGGAGATCATCGCGCAGACCGCCAAAGCCGAGCGGTTCCAGCTGACGCCCGCCGGCCGCACGGCGATCCGCGACGCCAGCCTCGCCGCGGCGGCGAAAGCCGCGCTGCTGGCGCACCCGCTCACGCGGCAGCTCCGGATCGTCGCGACGGCGAAGGACGGAGCGCTCGTGCTCTCCGGCAGCGTCGGGGGGGAGGCCGAGCGCACCGCCGCGGAGCAGATCGTGCGCCGGCTTGGCAACTTCACGAGCCTCGTGAACGAGATCACCACCCGGCCGAGACTGATGTAACGGATCAGACCCCGGCTTCGGCCACGTCGCCCGGGACCGTGCCGTGCTAGACTCCCGCCAAATTCCTGCGCCCGGAGAGCCTTTGCCGATGATTCCCGTCGCCGTCATGGAGCCGTTCCGCTCGCTGTTCTACGCCCCGCAGTTCGTCGCGCTGCACGGTGGCCACTTCGCCGCCGAGGGCCTCGACGTCACCGTCACCACCGCGGGCGGCGGGCGAACGACCACGTCCACGCTGCTCGACGGCACCGCGAAGATCAGCCTGGGCGGGATCATGCGCAGTCTCGGCCTCGCGGATTCCGGGGGCGGCTTCCTGCCGCACTTCGCGGAGGTCAACAGCCGCAACGGCTTCTTCCTCGTCAGCCGCGAGCCGCGCCCGGGCTTCCGCTGGTCGGATCTGGCCGGCAAGACCGTCATCTCGTTCGCGGAGGCGCCCACGCCGTGGCAGTGCATGCTCACCGTGCTACGCCGCGAAGGCGTCGATCCGAAATCCGTCACCATCAAGCGCGACCTGCCCGTGGCCGATGCCGTCGCCGCCTTCCGCGCCGGCCGCGGCGACTTCCTCGAGCAGGCCCAGCCCACCATCGAGGAGCTCCTCGCCGACGGCGCCGCGCATCTGGTCGCCTCCATGGGCGAGGCCACCGGCCCCGTCCCCTTCTCGTCGTACATGACGACGTGGGAGACGCTGCGGCGCGACGAGGACCTCGTGCTCCGCTTCACCCGCGCCCTCTACGCCGCGCAGCGCTTCATGGCGAGCCACGATGCCAAGGCCATCGCCGCGGTCATCGCGCCCGCGTTCCCCGACATCGCGCCCGAGATGCGCGAGCGGGTCGTCGCCCGCTACCTGCGCCAGGGCACGTGGGCGCGCGATCCGATCTGCCGGCGTCCGGGATACGAATACTTGCAGGCGATCCTGCTCGACGGCGGGTTCATCACGAAACCCCAGCGCTACGAGGATCTGGTCGACACCACGATCGCCGAGCGCGTGGTCAAGGAGAACGCACGATGATCCGCACGCTCACGACCATCCTCGCCGGCGTCGCGCTGTTCCTCACCGCAGTCGGCGTCCCCGCCGCCTCCCGCGAGGTGGTCTTCCTCGGCTTCGGCGGCACCCACGAAAAGAACATGAAGGAGCGGGTGCTGCCGCCCTTCGAGCAGAAGCACAATGCGAAGGTCATCTACGTCACCGGCACCATGGCCGCCAACTTCGCCCGCGTGCAGGCACAGAAGGGGCGTCCCGAGGGCGACGTGCTGTGGAACAACGATCTCATCCACGTCGTCGGCAAGCGCATGGGCCTCTACGACAAGCTCGACACGCAGCGCCTGGCGAGCCTAAAAGATTTGTACGACGTGGCCAAAGACGCCGAGGGCATCGGCGTGATGCAGGGCTTCCAGGCGCAAGGCCTCGAGTACAACGCCAAGGTCTTCCGCGACAAGGGCTGGGCCGCGCCCACGTCGTGGAACGACCTGTGGAAGCCGGAGTTCAAGGGGCGCGTGGGCCTCTACGCAGGCACCAACGCCTACACGCAATACTTGATCCCGACCATCGCGCGGCTGGAGGGCGGCAACGAGCGCAACGTGGACGGCGCCTTCCGGCGCTTCCGCGACCTCGCGCCGAGCGCGCCCACGTTCCCGGTGTCCCCCGCGGAGCTCGACAACCTGTTCAAGCAGGGCGAGGTGTGGATCGCCTCCAACGGCAGCAGCCGCGTCTACGAGCTGCAGGTGGCGGGCTTCCCCGTGGACTTCGCCTACCCGAAGGAAGGCGCCGTCATCTTCGGCAACTGGTTCGACGTGCTCAAGGGCGCGCCGCACCCCGAGCTGGCCCAGGAGCTCGTCAACTACCTGGTGAGCCCCGAGGCGCAGGCGCTCTTCGCCAAGCACGTCTTCTTCGCCCCCATCAACCGCGAGACCAGGCTGGATCCCGACACGGCGCGCCGCGTGCCGTACGGGCCTGAGCAGATCGGCAAGATGATCAAGCTCGACTTCGCGGCGATGAACGACAACGTCGCGCTGTGGACGGAGCGCTGGAACAAGGAGATCGAGCGCCGCTAG